>JAOJAE010000001.1 GCA_028227525.1 Candidatus Pelagibacter sp.
TAAATTTTAATGTTGAAAAATATATCCAAGCTTTCTTTGATAAAATAGCTAATACAATTTTTGAATATAAAGAGACTAAAAAAGAAGAAGCTAGAAGACTTAAATTAGAAAAATCAGAAAAAGAAAGACTGGAGAAAATTAATCTTGAAAATGAAAAACAAAAACAGGAAGAATTAAAGATTAAGCTACAAGAACAAGCTTTAAAAGAGGAAATTAAGCTAGATAGACAAAGAGCAAAAGATATAAAAATTTTTCTTAGAAAGGAACAGGCATTATTAAGAATAGAGCAAGCTGAAAAACAAAAGCAATTTTTAAAACAATTAAGATTAGAAAAACAAATTGAAAAATTTAGAATTAGAGAAGTTAAAGAGTTAGAAAAACTTGAAAAAATATCACTTAGAGAAAAAAGGGATGATTATGCTGGCCTTCAACAAAGAATAGAAAAGTTAAAAGAAAAATACCGAATAATTAGAGATCAGAAAATAAGAGAAAGAGTAGAGGCGCTTGGTGTAAAAATACAAGGTAATGAAGACAGAGAAACGTTACTACAAAAAGAAAAAGAATATACTATAGCAAGACAAAAAATTGAATTTGCACTTGAAAGCTTTTATCGAAGCGCAAGTAGTTTAGTATTTCAGTTAAATAAAAGACATATCACAAGACATATGTCTATCTTTAGATGTATTGATAAAAGATTTGAGACAGGAGAAATTTTTGTTAAATGGGATGAGTCTTCTGATGAAGAATGGTTATTATTAATTTATATCAAAAATAATTCTCCAGATGAGGGAATAGTTATTGAGGATAAGACTAACCCTGAAAAAAATATTTCTCATGAATTTAAAAATAATGAAATATTTAAAGCGTCAGATACGATGGTAGACTCCCTAACACAGCTTATTGCAAGAAAAAGAGCAAAAAATAACAATTAAATTATCTAATTTAATTAAGTAATATCTAGAATGTTTTTTGGAACAATTACAATGGTGATCCTATACCTAATCCTAAGGTATATTCTTGCTTGGATAACTTATTTTAACAATTTAGACTCAAGACTAGGAGACTCTACTTGGCGTTGGAGTTATGATTATCACGTAGTTGGTGAAAGAGATATTTCAGATTTGGATGACAAAGAGTTTGTAAGACTAAGAAGAAAAAAAAATAAAATTATTACTTTAATGTACTCCGTTGTAATGATTATGTTTATTGCCTCAATGTCTTTGTTAAGTAAATTTTTATTATTTTTTATGAGTTAGTTTCTAAGTTGTTTTTTATTTTTTAAATATAAAAAATAAGCAATAATTTCATAAGCAAATTTAAAAATTTGAAAAATTACTGGAAGTTTAAAAAAATTATACAAAAATTTATATTTTGGAATTTTTTTCCAAACGTAAAGAAAAGCTTCTGCCCCTCCAATAATTTTATTTCCATCTTTAACATGCAATCTTCTTAAAAGCTCCCTATCTTTTTTAGATGTCTCTTTTTCAGCATTTGAATTATTGGTAATATCAACCCAATCGATCTCTTGAACATTCTCTTTTTTGTAAAGATTAATTTCAGACCGACAAATTTTACATGAATTATTAAAATATACTTTCATTATCTAAGATTTTTTATCTGTAAGATCAAAAATTGTACATGTGTAAAATGATCCATTGAAAATTATATACAAACTATTATGTACTCTTTATGAGTAATTTTTTTGATAAATCAGATTTAACGAGAAAAGATGTGGACGAAATTGTATCTGAAACTCTTAAAAATTCTGACGATGGTGAATTATATCTTGAAGATTCAAAATCAGAGTCAATTTTGTTAGATGATAATAAAATTAAAAGTTCAAACTATAGTTCAGATCTGGGGTTTGGATTTAGAGCAATTTCTAATGAAGTAGTTGCTTATTCTCACTCTAATGAAATATCAAAAGATGCATTAAATAATTCTGCAAAAAATCTACAATCTACTCTAAAATCAATCAAAGGAACTTATAATCATGAAATTCCAAAAACTAATAATAAATTTTATGATGATATTAATCCTATTGAGCAAAAATCACTAGATGCAAAATTAGATGTTCTAAATAAGGTAAATGATTATTTGCGAAAAAAAGATTCAACAGTAAAACAAGTAACAGCTAGTTTTAGTGGCGAGCAAAAATCAATTGAAATAATTCGTTCAGGTGGGGAAGCTTTAACAGATGTTCGTCCTTTAATTAGGTTTAATGTTTCTGTAATGCTTGAAAAAAATGGTAGAAAAGAAACAGGTGTTTATGGAATAGGTGGCAGACAGTCTTATGATGAATATCTGAAAAATGATAATTGGAAAAATGTTTGTGAAGAGGCATTAAGGATTGCTTCAGTCAATTTAGATAGTAAGCCAGCGCCTGCAGGTGAAATGAAAGTTGTTTTGGGTCCTGGTTGGCCTGCGATATTAATTCATGAAGCGATCGGTCATGGTTTAGAGGGTGATTTTAATAGAAAAAAAACATCAGCATTCCACGATTTAATGGGTGAAAAAGTTGCTAGTGATGGAGTTACAATTGTTGATGACGGAACTATAGATAAAAGAAGAGGTAGTTTAACTATTGATGATGAGGGAACTCCCACAGAAAGAACAGTTTTAATTGAAAATGGAATTTTAAAAAATTTCATGCAAGATAGATTGAATGCAAGGTTAATGAATACTAGATCTACAGGAAGTGGTAGAAGAGAAAATTATAAACATATTGTGCTACCAAGAATGAGAAACACGATGATGTTGAGTGGAAAACAAACTCAAGATGAAATGATTAAGTCAGTTGATAAAGGAATATTTGCAGTAAGTTTTGGAGGAGGACAAGTAGATATTACATCCGGAAAATTTGTTTTTAATTGCACAGAAGCTTATGAGATAAATAATGGAAAAATTGGTTCACCAATTAAGGGGGCGACTTTAATAGGAGATGGTCCCTCAATTTTAAAGGAAGTATCGATGGTCGGAAACGACATGATGATGGATCCAGGCATTGGAACTTGTGGTAAAGCAGGTCAAGGTGTGCCAGTTGGAGTAGCACAACCCTCAATTTTAATTGATAAAATGACTGTAGGTGGAACAAAACTTTAAATCATGATCAAAGATGAAGAATATTTAAAATCAAAAGCTTCCTATTGCTTAGATTTAGCTAAAAAACTTGGAGCGACAGATGCAAGTGTAACTGTTGGAAATTCAATTTCTGAGACAGTAAGTTTTAGAAATAAAATTTTAGATGAGTCTAATAGATCTGATAGTTTAGCAATAAGTATTGATACTTATCTTGGTAAAAAAAAATCATCAATATCTTCCTCAAATTTATTAGATGAAAATTTAAAAACATTAATTGAAAAATGCTTTGAAACTACAAAAATTACTCCTGACGATGAATTTAATTCTCTTCCGGATAAAGAGTTATTAGCAAAAAATATTAAAGATCTGAATTTGTATGATCAATCTCATATAGAAAATGATAAAAAAATAGACTATTTGAAAGAGTTAGAAGATACAGCTTCAATTGATAAAAAAATCATAAATACAGAGTCAGGTTTTACAGAAAATAAATCAAACTTTATTTTAGCTAATAGTGACGGTTTTTGTAACGGGTATAGGTCCTCTTCATTTACAGCTTCTTGTGTTACTGTAGCAAAAAATGAAAATAGTATGGAAAGAGACTATGAATTTACAAGCAAATGTCATTTAAATGATATTTCTAATCCTTCTGAACTTGGAAAAAATGCAGCTGATCAAACCATAAAAAAACTCAATCCTAAAAAAATTGGTAGTGATAAACTAAGTATTATTTTTGATAAAAGAATCTCAAAAGGATTTCTTAGTTCTTTTGCAGGTGCAATAACTGCATCATCTATTGCAAGAGGAACATCGTTTCTTAAAGATAAATTAAACCAACCAATTTTTTCAAATTCAATTAATATCATTGATAAACCTGATCTACTTAAAGGTATGGGCTCAAAGTGTTTTGACTCTGAAGGGGTTAATGCAGACACATTAAAATTAGTAAACGAGGGAGTTTTGATTAATTACTTGGTAGATACCTATAATGGAAAAAAATTGAAATTAAAATCGAATGGAAGAAGTGGTGGAAGTACTAATCTTTATTTTGAAAATGGAAATATCAATTATGACGACTTGTTAAAAAGTCATTCTAAAATTTTATATGTTACTGAAACCATAGGTCATGGAACAAATCTTGTAACAGGTGATTATTCAGTAGGTGCTACTGGTTTTTTGATTGAAAATGGAGAATTCAAATATCCAGTAAATGAAATTACAATAGCTGGAAACTTTAATGAAATGTTTAAAAACATTACATTAGCAAATGATTTAGAATTTAAATACTCAGTTAATTCACCCACTATGATGATTGATGGCATGACCGTTGCTGGTAAATGAGCAGATATTGTGTAATCGGCTCAGGAATTTCAGGCGCAACTATCGCTCATCTTTTATCTAAAAAAAACTCTGTTGATTTATTTGATAAAGCAAGAGGTCCAGGTGGTAGATCTTCTTTTAAAAGATTAGATAAAATTAAAGGATTTGATCATGGAACACAATATATTTCACCAAAAAGCCCTTCATTTAAAAAGTTTATTAACAATTTAATAAATAAAAAAATATTAAAAAAATGGAGTGGCAACCATTTATTTCTAAATAAAGTTAAAAAAGAAAATAAAAATCATTTAAAAATAATAGGTAGAAAAGGAAATAACGATATCAGCAAATATCTTTTAAAAAATATCAAATGTTATTTTCAAACAGAATTAAAAAAAATTGATTATAATGAAAAAAAATGGGTCCTTACTTTTTCTGATGGAAGTAAAAAAATTTATGAAAAATTAATACTAACTTGTCCATTTGCTCAATTAAGAAAATTATCAAAAAAATTTATAAAATCCCCATTCATCAAAATGAAAGTTAAAATGGATGCTAATATTACGGTTATGTTTGTAATAAAAAAAACAAATAAAAATGTGAGTAGCTATTTATTTGATGATAAAATTTTGGGCTGGGCTGCAAAAGAAAATAGTAAAAAAAGATTTAAAAGTCACCAAGATTTATGGACTTTACAAAGTACTCATAATTGGGCAAATAAGATGATTAATAAAAATAGAGAAAATAAAGATATAAATTCTAAAACTCTTATTAATCATTTCTTTAAAATCACTGGTATTAAAAAAACTAAAGTTTTATTTTCTCTTAATCATGGATGGAAATATTCATCAAATTCAAATCCTCTTAATATAAAAAGTTATTGGAACTCTTCATTAAATTTAGGGGTATGTGCAGATTGGTTTGTGGGACCGAGACTCGAAGCTGGCTGGATAAGTGCCAATGATCTTTACAAAAAGATTATAAAATAAACTTATTCAAATTTTTTAACTCTATATTCCCAGTTTCCCATTCGAGAATAGGCAACTTTAAGAATTAAAGCATTTTCTTTATCTAACCAAATATCAAAATTTAATCTTTTATCTTTAGGAATAGACATATCTTTAGATGTTAGTTTAAAGTGTTCCACTTCATATGTTTTTCCATATAATTGAATTTTTTCTTTTCCAATAAAAGTAACTATTTGCTCTTTAATGCTTCCTGAAATTGGACTTATTTGAGAGTTTGTTTGAAGAATTTTATGACTCCACCAGTTTCCAATAACGTTTTCGATTGATGCACTTCCTGTGTAAGATGATCCTTTAATATCATATTCATTTTTTTCTTCGTTTAATTTTAGCTGAACGTATTTATCTTTTTTATTTTGATGAGTTTTTGAATTGAAAGAAATTAATTTATCTTTGATATATTTTTCCTCACCATAACTCTCAACTTCAAAAATAGTTGCTCCAAATAACTTAACTGTAAATTTTAATTGATTTGTGACAATTGTATTATCTTTATCTTTTTTAAAAAAATAGTAGTTGTAACCAATAACTTCACCATCCCTTAAAATTTCCATCTCTATTTTATTAAACTTATTGTAGTGAGCCATATGTGCCATGCTATTAAATGAGCAGGTTAAGAAAAATAAGAATAATAAAAATTTTTTCATAAATAATTACTTTAATAGACTTTAACTTTAAAAGAAGTAATTTATTAAATATGTTTTTAAAAATTAAAAATATACCAATAGTATCTTGGAGTTCAGATAACTCTTTTAATTTTAAGCCAAAATTATCTACATCTTTTTTTTTAATTTTTGGTTTGGCAATTTTTGGATTAGGGGAGGGGCTCTTAATTTTATCGACAACAGGAAATTCTCCATGGTCAGTGCTTGCTGAAGGAATATCTAATACCACAAATTTATCTATTGGAACTGCAACTTTTTTTATAAGTGTGTCAGTACTTTTTTTATGGATATTTATTAAACAAAAACCTGGTTTAGGAACAATTTTTAATATTATTATTATAGCTGGGATGATTGATATTACTTTAAATTTTTTTGATGCTCCGTCGTCGGTTTGGATGAAATATGTTTTAGCTATTTTTTCAGTTTTATTGGTTGGTTTAGGTAGTGGAATTTATCTTGTTGCAAACCTTGGTCCGGGTCCTAGAGATGGATTAATGACTGGACTGACAAAACTTACAAATCTTCCAATTGCTTTAGCAAGAGCTTTTTTAGAAATTTCTGCAGTATTAGCTGGCTGGTATCTTGGTGGAACTGTTGGAGCAGGAACTCTAATTTTTGCTTTTGGGATAGGACCTTGTGTAGCTCTAGGGTTATTTTTAGTTAATAAATTATTTAACTAGGCTGCAGCGCCAGATTTTTCACTTTTTTTTCTATCATGAGGATTAAGAATAGCTTTTCTTAATCTAAGAGACTTAGGAGTAATTTCCAAAGCTTCATCAGTATTTAACATACTTAATTGTTCAGCAATAGACATCTGTCTTACAGGAGTTAATACAACATTTTCATCTGTACCTTGAGTTCTCATGTTAGTTAATTGTTTGCCCTTCATAACATTTATGATCATATCACCAGGTTTTGGAGTTAATCCTACAATCATTCCTTCATACACAGGGTCGTTATGAGTTACAAACATTTCACCTCTAGCCTGCAGGTTAAATATTGCAAATGCTACTGCTTTTCCTGTCGACATTGAAATTAATGCACCATTTTTTCTACCATCCATTTCACCTTCAAACTTTCCATATCCATGGAAAATTCTATTAATTACACCAGTACCTTTTGTTAAAGTTAAAAATCTACTTGTGTAGCCCATCAATCCTCTTGTAGGTGCATGAAAAACTAATCTTTTCTTATTTTTTCCGGTATCTTTTAAATCTAAAAGTTTACCTTTTCTTCTATTCATCGAGTCTATTATTTTTGAAGAATACTCTTCATCAAGATCAACGGTGATTTCCTCAATAGGTTCAAGCTTACTACCAGCTTCGTCTTTTTGATATAGTACTTTTGGAGGACTTACTGTCATCTCAAAACCTTCACGCCTCATTTGTGTAAGTAAAATTTCAAGCATTAATTCTCCTCGACCACTAATTACAAAAGAATCTACATTTGCATTTTGAGAAAATGTAATACCAACATTGTTTTGTGCTTCTGAAACTAATCTGTCTCTAATTTGTGTGCTTGTTAGTTTTTTTCCCTCTGTTCCTGCTAAAGGTGAACTGTTAACACTTATTGTAATAGACATAGTAGGGGGATCTATTGGAGTAGCAGGGATTGGTTCGTTTAATTCAGGATCACAAATAGTATCAGCAACATTAGCTTTTTCTAATCCAGCAATTACAACAATGTCACCTGCCTCACCTATTTCAATAGGAACTTTTTTTGTTCCTTCATATCTAAAAATTTTTGTTAATTTACCTTCATCTACTTTTTCACCTTTAAGATTTATCGCTTTAATAGGTTGGTTAGCTTTTGCGGTTCCTTGAGAAATTCTTCCAACTAAACTTCTTCCTAAAAAGCTATCCGCATATAATAGAGTAGATAGCATTGCAAAGGGTTTAGTTTTATCTAATTCAGCTGGTTTAACATGTTCAATTATAAGATCTAGCAATGGATGAAGATTTTCTCTTGGACCATCAACTTCTTTACTTGCCCATCCAGATCTTCCACTTGCATATAAAACAGGGAAATCTAATTGCTCTTCATTTGCATCTAAACTTACAAACAAATCAAAAGTTTCATCTAGTACTTCATTAGCTCTTTGATCTGCTTTATCTAATTTATTAATTACTACAATTGGTTTTAATCCTTGTTTAAGAGCTTTAGCTAATACAAATTTTGTTTGTGGCATAACACCTTCAGCAGAGTCAATTAAAAGTAATGCACCATCTGCCATACTTAAAACACGCTCAACTTCAGCAGCAAAATCTCTGTGACCAGGTGTATCTATAATATTTACTCTTGAGTCCTTCCAATTAATTGATGCAGGTTTTGCTAGAATAGTGATACCTCTCTCTTTTTCTAACTCACCAGAGTCCATCAATCTTTCATCAATAACTTCATTCTCTCTAAATGATCCACTTTGTTTCATTAAATTATCAATCATGGTTGTTTTTCCATGGTCAACGTGAGCGATGATGGTGATGTTTCTGATATTGTTGCTCATAAATTGTGGCTTTTATACATTAATTCTTTGAATTGAAAACTTAAAAAAAGTCAGTAATTGCTTGATAAATAAGCTTTAATAAAAAATTCATTTCTTGTGATTGTTTTAAAAACGTATAGATATCGCAATAAAATTAGAAGGAACAAAGAATCATTATCTAGTTCTCTAAATATTCAATGGAAAATTTTAAATTACTTAAAATAGAAGACTCATTAAAAAATTCATTACATAAAATGAATTTTACGAAACCAACTCCTATACAAGGAATGGCCATACCTGCTGCATTAGAAGGTAAAGATATACTAGGAACAGCACAAACAGGAACGGGAAAAACATTAGCATTCAGCATTCCATTAATTAATAAATTGATTTTAGACAAAAATGCTTTTGCACTAGTTATGTGCCCAACAAGGGAATTAGCCACCCAAGTTATGGAGGCAATTAAAAGTATTATATCTGACAAAATTAACATTAAAACGGCTCTACTAATTGGTGGTGAGTCTATGCAAAAACAACTTAGACAGTTAGGTAATAGATCAAGAATAATAGTTGGAACACCTGGTAGAATTAATGATCATTTAAAAAGAAAAAGCTTAAATTTATCGGCAACAAAGTATTTAGTTTTAGATGAGACAGACAGAATGTTGGATATGGGTTTTACTCCACAAATTGAAATGGTTTTAAAATTTGTGCCAAAAGATCATCAAACACTATTATTTTCTGCAACTTTACCTAATGATATTTTAAGAATTTCAGAAAGATATCTCAATAAACCTGAAAGAATTTCTACAGGAAATACTTCAGTTCCAATTGCAAAAATTAAACAGGAAACACTTCAAGTTTTTAAAGAAAATAAATATGATGAGTTAATAGATCAATTTTTGGCAAGAAAAGGTTCCATTTTAGTTTTTGTTAAGACCAAAAGAGGCGCTGACAAGATGGTTAAGAAATTAAAGGAAGAAGGCCATTCTGCTGATGCAATTCATGGAGATTTAAGACAAAGCAAAAGGGATCGTGTTATTAATTCATTTAGAAAAGGATTAAAAAGAATTTTGATAGCAACTGATGTTGCTGCAAGAGGCCTTGATATCCCATTGATTCAGCATGTAATCAATTATGATCTACCCCAAGTTCCCGAGGATTATATTCATAGAATTGGAAGAACAGCAAGAGCTGGATCAGAGGGTTCTGCATTAACTTTTTTGACGTCGGATGACCGATCAATGTGGAATTCAATAAATAAATTAATAGATCCAAACTTTAAATCAGCACCAAGTGGATTAAGAAGAGACTCAAAAAATAAAAGAAGAGGCAAAAGGCCAAATAATAAAAAAAGTAAAGCTAGAGATGAAAAAAGATCTTATGGAAAAGGTAGACGAGATCGAACTTCAAGCTTTAGAGATAAACCTAAATCTTTTAGCAAAGATAGATCAGATAGACCTTCAAGAGATGGAGAAAAAAAACCTTTTGGCTTTAAAGGAAAACCAAGTTTCAGAGATAAACCTAAATCTTTTAGCAAAGATAGATCAGATAGACCTTCAAGAGATGGAGAAAAAAAACCTTTTGGCTTTAAAGGAAAACCAAGTTTCAGAGATAAACCTAAATCTTTTAGCAAAGATAGATCAGATAGACCTTCAAGAGATGGAGAAAAAAAACCTTTTGGCTTTAAAGGAAAACCAAGTTTTGCAAAAAAAAATAATATGAAACCTTCAGGTTTTACAAATAATCCAAAGTATTTTGGAAAAAAACCATCAGAAAACTCATCTACAGAAGATGAAAAAAAAAGCTTTGGATTTAAAGGTAAGAAAAAATTTAAAAGTAGAAACAGTAGACCTAAAAACTTTACATTTAAAAAACATAGTCAAAAGAGAGCTAGTTCCTAAGATTTTTTAGTTTTTTCTTTTTTTTGTTTTCTTTTTTCTTTAAGGCTTAATTTCGGTTTTTTGCTAGCACTTGAGTCTTTAAATGATTTTCCACTATATCTTTTTGACATATTTTAATCTTATAACATCTTAATAAAAAAAAAGGGCAGTAAAAACTGCCCTTTTTGAATTTTTGTTTGAGAGTAAGGGATTACATATTCCCACATAGTACGTCAATACTTACTTATTTAAGAACTTCATTGAAAACTTCATTGAGAAAACTCAATAATTTAAAAGCAAGTTAAAAGGTAAATTAGCAAATTGAAGAAATTTTTTATTTTTAAATATATTATTTAGGAGCGTATTGCGCTTCCCCGTTTCCAAATGACCAGTTTTCTTTTGCAACCTCAACCAAACTTATAAAAACATCCTCTTTTCTAATATCTAGTTCTTTGTTTAGATCTTCAGCAATTCTTTTATATAATTTTTGTTTTAATTCTGTCGATCTACCACTATTTAGAGTTATTTGAATTATAACAATTTTATTTGTGTATTTAATTCCAAGATAACTTTCAGGAATATTTAACTCTGTATCGTCATGCTTTGTTATAATTTGAAACTTATCATCTTTTGGAACACTTATCTCTTGTTCCATAGCACGATATATAATTTCACCAATTTTTTTTGAGTTTTCAGCGTTATATGATTTGTTTAGGTCTATTCTTACTAAAGGCATAATTACTTCTTATATAATTTCAAATTATACAGCAATAAAAAAACCCCTAAAACTTTCATTTCAGGGGGTCTAATTTTGTTTAGTGTATGTATTTAGAGTGTTCTCTAAATGGAAACGTATTACATACACTTCAGGTGTCTAAATAATTACTGATTTACTTGTCTTTTCTTAAAATTGTTCATCACTGTTCATCACTTTTAGGGTCAAATTCAAAAGGAACTCAAAAGCAACTAACTAAATTTTAAACTTTTCTTTTGATTAAAATTTTTATCTAAATTTTTTTTTGAAAAATATCTCAAATAACCTTTTTTTAACTTCTTCCATTCTTTATCAATAACTGAAAACCAAGCAGTATCTCTATTTCTGCCTTTGACTACTGCTGCCTGTCTAAATATACCTTCAAATTTAAATCCTAATCTTAAAGCAGCATTTTTTGATTTTTCATTCCCATTATTACATTTCCATTCGTACCTTCTGTACTTAAGTGTTTCAAAAATATTCTTCATCATCAAATACATCGTCTCAGTTGCCTCAACTGTTTTTCTTAAAATTGGAGAATAGGTAATATAACCAACTTCTACTGAACCTGCTTTTGGTTGAATTCTTAGATAAGATGCTAATCCACAATATTTTTTATGTCTTTTTGAATAGATGGCATAAAAAAAACAATCTGTATTTTTTAAATAGTGATTTAATTGTTTTAAATTTTTAAACGGTCCATCTGGCATATACTTCCATAACAAACCTTTTTTATCTAAACTAAATGTTTCAAATAAATCTTTACTGTGTTTTGATGGATTGATTGGTTCTAGGATTACAAATTTACCTTTTAGAAATTTTTTACTAGGTACGTTTGGAATTTTAAATTTTATTTTTTTTCCTAGCATTTCTAATTATTACCATAAAAAAAACCCCCAGAAATTTCTTTCTGAGGGTTTCTAATTTGTTTAACTTTTGTATTTAGAGTGTTCTGGTTGGGGAACCGTATTACATTCGCATTCATTTAGTGTCAGTACTCACTTATTTCGCTTCTTCACTGCAAAGTTCACTGCAGAATCACCCCAAATAGAAAGCAAACAGAAAGATGACTTCATAATCCTAGTGGTTTAGAAATAGTTATGATTGATAAGATTAGAAGATTAAAGAAAATAGATATCTCAAGTATTGTAAATAAAGAATTTCTCATAAAAAAGGATGGCAATATTGAAATCTATTATGCTCCTTTTGATTATTTAAACTCTAAAGCAAAAATTATAATTGTGGGTATAACTCCTGGACTTCAGCAAATGACCCAGAGTTTTCAAGCAATTAAAGATGGAAAATCTTTAAAAGAAGTTAAGGATTTATCTAGTTTTAAAGGAAGTATGAGGACTACTTTAATAAAGTATATGGATGAATTGAAGATTAACAAAATCATTAAAATTAAATCTTGTGAAAGTTTGTTTAATTTAGATAGTAAATATCTTCACACCACCTCATTAGTTAAATACCCGGTATTTGATAAAGGCAAGAATTACTCTGGAGCAAATATTTTAAAGAAAAAAGTACTACTAGATTTTATTGAGGAGAATTTTCTAGAGGAATTAAAAATACATCAAAAAAGTATTATTATTCCTCTGGGGAATACCGTATCTTCAGCAATTGATTACCTAAATTCAAAACATCAATTAAATTTAAGATGTTTTTTGAAAGGATTTCCTCATCCTTCAGGATTAAATGTTAGAAAAAATATTCAGTTTAAGGAAAATAAAAAAGAAATGCTGAAATTATTAAGAAGTTAAAAAAAACCCCCAAAACTTTCGTTCCAGGGGTTCTAATTTTGTTTAGTGTATGTTTTTAGAGTGTTCTTTAAATGGAAACGTATTACATTCTCATTCACTAGTTCAATGAGTATTGATTTATCTGACATTTCTTAAAATTGTTCATCTATGTTCATCTAAAATAAGGGCAAATTCAAAAGGAACTCAAAAGATGACTTCATTTTAGAGGTAGGTTAAACTGAGTTTGATGAAGAAAACTTTAGATTTTCCAGATGGTTCAAAATATGTTGGTGAACTTAAAAATGATAAACCACACGGTCAAGGAATCTATCAATTATCAAATGGAGACAAATACCTTGGTGAATTTAAAGAAGGAAAATATCATGGTCAAGGAACTTCAGAAGTAGCAAACGGAGACAAATATGTTGGTGAGTTTAAGAATGATAAACCTCATGGACTTGGTACCTACACTTTTGAAAACGGAGACAAATATGTTGGTTCATACAAAGATGGCAAACAAGACGGTACAGGCACTGAAGAATTTGCTAATGGAGATAAATACATTGGACAATACAAAGACGGCAAAAGACATGGAAAAGGTATTTTCACATGGTCAAATGGAAAAAAATATGTTGGATTTATGAAGGATGATAACCAACATGGTCAAGGTGTTCTAATTTTTCCTGATGGAAAAAAATATGAGGGAGAATGGATAGATGGTGAATTTGTAGGGTAGATGAAAATATTTTTAATAGCATTTGTTTGTTTAGTTGTAATTGTTAAGGTTGTATCAAAAGTTGCCCCAACTTCTGGCAAAGTTATTAGAGGTACATCAACAGAACTATCTAAATCTGAATGAAAAAATATAAACAGTATATTTTAGGTATTCCTCTCACGATAATATTCTATGTTTTGTTATATTATACAGTTTTGAAAGAGTATAATTTTGGTGTTTTTTTTGGTGAGATAACTTTTTTAGAATTAATTGTTTATAGTTTTGGATTTATAATCATTACTCTAATTATTGCTTTTTTAATTATACTAATTCCAATAGTTTTTTGGGAGATGATAAAATCAATATTTAAGAAAAAATGACTACTTATCTTAAAGATGAAGATGGAGTAATTCACATTCAACAGTTTATCTGTCCTGAGTGTGGTAATAAAAATGATAAAACAAGAGGTTATGAGTTCTTTGCTAAAAATTTAGAACTTACAAATCCATGGTACACAGAATTTGAATTTGTCCATTGTATGAGTTGTAAAAGAAGTATTCCAGGCACACTTGGTTATAGATATGGTGATGAGTGTAAGAATTATGATGATGCTAAAAGAATATGGGTAGAGAGATTTAAGAATTTATATCACGAGTGGATAAATCATAACTAATTATTTTTTTCTACCAATTCACCATTTTCAAATTTTCCAACACGTTTTTCGCCATTAGAAAGAGTTAAAGTGCCATGACCATTAGGTTTACCATCTTTATGTTCACCAAAGTAGTTTGACCCATCTTTTAACATAAAAGTTCCCTGTCCATTAATTATTCCATCTTTAAATTGACCAATGTAGGAATTTCCATCTGGAAATTTTAAAGTACCTGTTCCATGTGGTACACCATCTTTAAATTCACCTTTATAAATTCCACCATCAGGATAATTTAGAGTATTTTCAGTACTAGAAAGTTTTCCATCCTCCCAATCTTTCCACCATTCCATTTTTTTTTCAATAAAATCTAAATTTTTTACTTGTATAAGAAAATCATCTTCAGTTTTACATTTGGTTAAAACCCAATCTAAAACATCAGATGTTAAGTTTAAAAAATGTAAAACTACTTTTTGTTTTGCTTTTTTTTCATCACTGTATTCAGGACTGTCTTTAATGCTAGTGGCACTTAGAGGAATGCCCACACTGTCAATAATAGTAAAACCTAAATTTCTAACTTCAGTAATTCTTGAAAGTAATTCTGATTTAATTTTACTAGTCTTATCAACCATAACTAAATCTAACAAATCAACATCTATTTTACTACTTTGAAATTGTTAGGTATTCTTTTGTGTAGTTTGATTAATGCCTCATCAGAATTACCTAGATAGACACTCCAGCGTCTCAAATTGTTCATCTAACGTTCATCTATTTGTTCATCTATAGTGCAGACATAAAAAAAACCCCAAAAGTATTACTACCGTTGGGGTTTTTAAATTTCGTAGGTACGAAAAGGGTATTACATTCCCATTCCGCCCATTCCACCCATGCCGCCCATTCCACCAGGCATACCACCAGGCATTCCGCCTCCAGCATCTTTTTCTTCTGGCTTATCAGCAATCATGGCTTCTGTAGTTACAAGTAACCCAGCAATTGAAGCAGCATCTTGTAAAGCTGTTCTTACAACTTTAACAGGATCTATGATACCTTTAGAAAACATATCAACGTACTCTTCATTTTGAGCATCATATCCTTGGCTCTTTTTATTTTGCTCTAATAGTTTTCCAACTACAACAGAACCATCAACTCCAGCATTTAAAGTTATTTGTCTAATAGGAGCCTGTAAAGCTTTGGCTACTAGTGCAACACCAGATTTTTGATCATCTCCTTTAACTTTAAGAGAGTCTAGACTTTGTGAAGCATATAAAAGCGCACAACCACCACCAACTACTATTCCTTCTTCAACAGCAGCTCTAGTTGCATTTAATGCATCTTCAACTCTATCTTTTCTTTCTTTAACTTCAACTTCGGTTGCACCACCAACTTTAATAACTGCAACACCACCTGCTAATTTAGCAAGTCTTTCTTGAAGTTTTTCTCTATCATAATCAGATGTTGTCTCATCAACTTGTTTTTTAATTGAATCACATCTAGCTGCGATATCAGATTTTTTACCACTACCGCTAACGATTGTACTGTTATCTTTATCAACTTTAATCTTTTTACAAGATCCAAGGTCTTCAAGTTTAACGTTTTCAAGTTTAATTCCAAGATCTTGAGAGATTACTTGGCCACCAGTTAATATAGCAATATCTTCAAGCATAGCTTTTCTTCTATCACCAAAACCTGGAGCTTTAACAGCAACAACTTTTAATCCACCTCTTAGTTTGTTTACAACTAAAGTAGCTAATGCTTCTCCCTCAACATCTTCAGAGATAATCATTAATGGTCTACCTGATTGTACAACAGCTTCTAGTAATGGAACCATTGGTTGCAAGTTAGTTAATTTGCTTTCATGTAATAAGATGTAAGGATTGTCTAACTCAGTTGTCATTTTATCACTGTTAGTAATAAAGTATGGAGATAGATATCCTCTATCAAACTGCATACCTTCAACAACATCAAGTTCGGTATCAATTCCTTTTGCTTCTTCAACAGTAATAACACCTTCGTTTCCAACTTTTTGCATTGCTTTTGCAATCATTGTTCCGATTTCTTTATCACCATTAGCAGAAATTGTTCCAACCTGAGCAATCTCATCACTGTCTTTAACTTTTTTCGCAGAAGAGATTAAGTTTTCTTTAACATGTTCAACAGCTGCATCAATTCCTCTTTTCACATCCATTGGATTCATACCAGCAGTTACGTATTTAACTCCTTCTTTAACAATAGCTTGAGCTAAAATAGTTGCAGTAGTTGTACCATCACCAGCTTCCTCATTGGTTTTGCTAGCTACTTCTTTAACCATTTGAGCGCCCATGTTTTCAAATTTATCTTCAAGATCAATTTCTTTTGCAACAGAAACACCATCTTTAGTAATTCTTGGTGCACCGTAAGATTTATCCATTACAACATTTCTGCCTTTTGGACCTAAAGTAACTTTAACGGTATCAGCTAAAATATTGACACCTCTCATCATTGCCGCTCTTGCTTCAGCGTCAAATTTAATTATTTTTGCCATTTTACTTTCTCCTTTAAATTTAATTATTTACCTGAAATACCCATAATGTCCGACTCTTTCATTATGCTATATTCTTTACCATCGATTTTGACTTCAGTTCCTGACCATTTGCCAAATAAAACTTTGTCACCAACTTTAACATCCATTGGAATTAATTTTCCATCTTCTGTTTTAGCTCCACCGCCAACAGCAACTACTTTACCTTCTTGAGGTTTTTCTTGTGCTGTATCTGGGATGATTATTCCACCAGCAGTTTTTTCGCTGCTATCTAGAACTTCGATTAATACTCTGTCATGTAACGGTTTAAACTTCATAAATTCTCCTTATTAATATGAGCCTCATATAGATACTGACCTAGCTTTTTCAAGCTAATATGAAAAATAAGTTATGAAAATCCTAGGAAATTAAGGATTTTATGGTTTATACCTTGAATTATGACTAAAAATTTAGATTCTGAAGGTTTAAGGTCTATAGCTGAAAATTATGATCTTTTTTATATAGATCTATGGGGAGTAATGCACAATGGCATCACACTCCATGAAGGTGCAATTTTTACTCTTAAAAAAATATTGGAGAATAATAAAAATTTTGTTTTATTAACGAACGCACCAAGACCCATCCAGCCAGTTAAAGAATTTTTAGAAAAAATGGGTATGGAAAAAGAATTTAGAGATAAGGTTTTCACTTCAGGTGAGGCAGCACTTAATTACCTTAAAAAATTTTATCCTTTAAAAAAATTTTATCATATTGGTCCGCCTAGAGATTTTGATTTATTTAATGACTTTAAAGACAATAAATCCAAAGATATTAATGAAAGCCAATACCTTTTGTGTACTGGCTTATTTGATGATCATTATCAGGATTTAAATTATTATAAAAATTTATTAGAAAATCATATTGATAAAAAAATGATTTGTACAAATCCAGATTTAATAGTTGATAAAGGAAATGAAAGAGAGTTGTGCGCGGGATCGGTTGCTATGGTATTTGAAAAAATGGGAGGAGAGGTTGTATATTTTGGTAAGCCTTATCCAGAAGTTTATAATCAATCAATAGACAATAATAATAAAAAGATCTTATCAATTGGAGACAACCTTAATACCGATATTAAAGGCGCAAATCTTTTAAATTATGACTCTTTATTGATTTCTAATGGGGTACATAAAAATGAAATTAAAGATAATGGAATAGAAAAAGTATCAAAACAATACGAGTCAATTGTAAACTTTATGCAATCAGATTTAAAATGGTAAGATTATATAAAAATTTCGATATTAGCAAAAATCATAAAGGATCCATAATTTTAATTGGAAACTTTGATGGAGTGCATCTAGGTCATCAAAAATTATTTAAGTTAGCTAAATCATATAAAAAAAAATATAATTTAAAAATTGGTGTAATTAATTTTGATCCAATGCCAAAAATGTTTTTTAATAAATCCTTAAAAAATTTTAGATTATCTAGTATTAATCAAAAATTGAATTTATTAAATAAGCTTGGGGTTGATTTTATTGTAACAAAAAAATTTGATAAAACTTTTTCAAAAACAAAATCAATCAATTTTATAAAGAATATTTTATCAAATAAACTAAAAGCAAGATTGATATTTGTTAGTAATAATTTTAGATTTGGAAATAAAAGAGAGGGCGATGTAAAATTTTTAATTCAAAATGAAGAAAAGTATGATTATCAAGTCATTAAACCAAAACCTCTTTTGGTAAATAAAAAAATAGTTTCATCGTCTTTAATTAGAAGTTATTTGGAAAAAGGTTTCTTAGATAGAGCTAATAAATTGTTAAATAAAAAGTGGTCTATTGAAGGGATCGTTCAAAGAGGTAGGCAAGTTGGAAAAAAAGTTGGTTTTCCAACATGTAACATAGATATTAAAGATTATATTTTAGCTAAACCAGGCGTTTATGCAGTTAGAGTTTCAAGAAAAAATAACTTCAAAACCCTTAAAGGAATAGCAAATCTTGGATATAGACCGACTTTTAATCAAAAAAAAATCTTACTTGAGGTTCATTTGTTTAATTTTTCTGGAAATCTTTATGATAAGCACTTATCAGTTGATTTTTTAAAATTTATAAGAAAAGAGAAAAAATTTAAAAATATTAATAAGCTTAGATCTCAAATTAAATTAGATTTAAAAATAGCAAAAAGAGCATAATGAGCAATTCACAAATCAATCTTCCAAAGACTGCTTTTTCTATGAAGGCTAATTTACCATTAAGAGAGCCAGAAATTTTAGAATATTGGAAGAAAATTAATCTATACCAGGAGCTTAGAAAATCTAGCAAGGGTAAGGAAAAGTTTGTCTTACATGATGGTCCCCCATATGCAAATGGCAATATACATATGGGTACTGCTTTAAATAAAATTTTAAAAGATATTATTGTTAAATTTCATCAAATGGATGGAAAAGACTCAATATATGTTCCAGGATGGGATTGTCATGGATTGCCAATCGAATGGAAAATAGAGGAACAATATAAAAAGAATAAAAAAAATAAAAATGAAGTACCAATAGTTGAATTTAGAAAAGAGTGTAGATCATTTGCTGAAAAATGGATTGAGGTTCATAAAGGGCAATTTAAACGACTAGGTGTTATAGGTGATTGGGAAAATTATTACTCTACAATGAGTTTTGACGCAGAAGCTCAAATTGTCAGAGAATTAGGAAAATTTTTAAAAGAGGGCAGTTTATATAGAGGGTTCAAACCTGTTTTGTGGTCTACAGTTGAAAAAACTGCACTTGCAGATGCAGAAGTTGAATATCAAGATCATAAATCTGATACTATTTACACATCTTTTCCCGTAAAATCTTCCAACATAAAAGAACTTGAAGGAAGTGAAATTATTATTTGGACAACAACTCCTTGGACTATACCAGCAAATAAAGCTCTAGCTTATAACGAGGCTCTTGATTATGTGTTGATACATTTAAATGATGATGGTGATTTTAAAGACCGAAAGATAGTAATAGCTCAAGCCTTATTAGACTCTGTTTTAAAAGAATGTTCAATAAAAGATTATAAAGAAATTAAAAAATTTAAAGGAAAAGATTTTAAAGACACAATCTGTAATCATCCTTTTTTCAATTTGGGCTATGAATATGATATTCCAATGTTGGAAGCGAGATTTGTAACAACAGAACAGGGAACAGGTATTGTGCATTGTGCGCCAAGTCATGGACCTGACGATTTTAACTTATGCCTAAATCATGGAATTAAAGCTATAGAAACAGTTGATGGTGATGGAAAATATACCAAGAATGTTCATTTATTTGAAGGCAATCATATTTTTAAAGCTAATCCAATTGTTATTGAAAAACTTAAAGAACAAAAAAAATTATTAGCAAATGGTGAGCTGACACATTCTTACCCTCATTCATGGAGATCAAAGGCTCCATTGGTTCATAGAGCAACACCGCAATGGTTTATATCAATGGAAAGTCATAAATTAAGAGAGACAGCTCTAAAAGCAATTGATGAAACTACGTTTTATCCTAGCAAAGGAAAAGAAAGATTAAGATCAATGATTGAAACTAGACCTGATTGGTGCGTTTCAAGACAGAGAGTTTGGGGAGTTCCTCTTCCAATTTTTGTAAATAAAAAGACTAAAGAGATATTAGTTGATGATGAAGTTAATGAAAATATTGCAAATATATATGAAAAAGAAGGTTCTGATTGTTGGTTTTCAGATAATCCACAAAGATTTTTAGGTGATAAATACAAGTCAGAAGATTATGAAAAATTAAGTGACATTGTTGAAGTATGGTTTGATAGTGGATCTACACACTCATTTGTTTTAGAGAAAAGAGAAGATTTAAAATGGCCTGCATCTATGTATCTTGAAGGTTCAGACCAGCATAGAGGATGGTTTCATTCGTCATTACTTGAGTCTTGTGGAACAAGAGGAAAAGCTCCATTTGAGTCAATTTTATCACACGGTTTTGTTGTCGATGGAAAAGGATTAAAAATGTCCAAATCTCTTGGAAATGTAATTGCTCCTGAAGATATTTTAAAAAAATATGGTGCTGATATTTTAAGAATTTGGGTTGCTTCATCTAACTATGCAGAAGATTTAAGAATTGATCACTCAATCTTAGATCAGCATGCTGATTCTTATAGGAAAATTAGAAACACTTTTAGATATTTGCTTGGAAATCTTAATGATAATTTTGAAGAAATTGAATTAGCAAAAATAAATATATCTGAATTGCCTGAATTAGAACAATTTATGCTTCATAAAATTTATTCTTTAAATGAAAATTTTAAAAATTATTTTGATAATTATGATTTTCATAATCTATACAAAGAGCTACTAAATTTTTGTACCGTAGATTTATCAGCATTTTATTTTGATATTAGAAAAGACTCTTTGTACTGCGATTCTAAAGATTCTAAAAAAAGAAAATCTACAATTATTTTGCTAAATGTTATTCTTAATTCATTATTAAAATGGTTTGCTCCAATTCTATCCTTTACTACAGAGGAGATATACAAGCTAATAGTGAATGATAATAAAAGTATTCATTTAACGAAATTTTTAGACTTTCCAAAAAATTTCAAAAATGAAAATTTAAATCAAAAATGGTTAGAGCTTATTAAAATTAGGAATGTTTGTAATATTAGTATTGAGGAAAAAAGAGCAAGTAAAGAAATTGGGTCAAGTTTAGAGGCAAGCTTAAAAATAAATTTAGATAAAAAACTTAATGAAATTTCAAAAGATGTGGATTTCTCAGAACTTTGTATCACTTCAAGTGCAGAGGTCTCTTATTTAGAAAGCTCTGAGACAAATGTTCAAACTACCAAGGCAGAAGGTTCAAAATGTCAAGTATGTTGGAAAATTACTAAAGACGCATGTACAAGAAAAACTTGCCCACAACAAACTGAATGATATTTAAATTTTTAAGCAAAAATTTTTACATTAGTTTTTCAATAGTAGCTTTAATTTATTTTTTAGACAGACTCTCTAAAATATATGTTATCCAATTAGATAAAAATAATTTGGGATCAGATATCTTTAATTCAGCTTATTTAAATATTGTATTGATTTGGAATAAAGGGATTGCGTTTGGTTTGCTTTCATTCAATGAATCTTATTTATACAATATTATAAGTTTAATAATTGCGATAATAATTATCGTATTAGTTATAATGTCCTTAAAAAACCAGGGTTTTAAGAGATATTCGTTATTAATGATTGTTGGTGGAGCATTAGGCAATTTACATGATAGATTTTTTTTTAATGCTGTGCCTGACTTTATAGATTTTCATATTGGAAATTTTCATTGGTTTATTTTTAATGTATCAGATATATTTATAACATTCGGTGTAATTAGCATGATTGTCTTAGAGCTATTTGATAATAAAAATGAAAAACTATAACAATGATAAAAAATATTAAGTTATTAATTTTAATAATTTTTAGCACTATTCTTGTTTCAAGTTGTGGCTCAGTTCAGAAAGCACTTGATCCGCAGAATAAAAACACCTCTGATGAATTTTTAGTAGAAAAAAAGTCTCCTCTTTCTATGCCTCCAAGTTTTGAAGAGCTTCCTGTTCCTTCAAATCAAAAAATAACTAAAGAAAATCAGACAAATAGTATTAAGTCTTTAATCATCGATAAAAAAATTGGTGATGAAAAAATAGAAAATGCCGAAGCAGATAAAGATTTTGAACAATCTATTCTTGATAAAATTAAAAATAATTAATGTTTACTCAAAATCTAAGTTTTAAAAACTTTTTAATTAAAGAAAAAAAATTAACAGTAAAAAAAAACTTATACTTGATTTTAAAAGAAAAAAATCAAGTAATTAGTTCACTCTCCAAATCTTACAAAGATAGCTTTAGTAAAAAAAATATAAAACATTTTAATAAAAAATTTGACTATCGAATTATAGGAATGGGAGGATCTACTCTTGGCGCTCAAGCAATTTATGATTTTTTAAAAAAAAAGATAAAAAAAAATTTTATATTTGTTGATAATTTGAATGCTTTTAAAAATAAAAAAGCAAAGAAAAATCTTAATAATTTAATTATATCAAAATCAGGAAATACAACTGAAACGATTGTAAATGCCAATATTTTAATTAAAAAAAAAGATAAAAATCTATTCATCACAGAAAAAAAAAAGAGTTATTTAAGTCTGCTTGCGCAAAAATTAAAAGCTGAAGTTGTCGATCATAATAATTATATAGGTGGAAGATATTCTGTTTTATCAGAAGTTGGAATGTTACCTGCGGAATTAATGGGACTAAATTATAAAAATTTTAGACAATTGAATAATTTAGTAAAAAATAAGCATTTCATGAAAGCGCTAGTTTCAAATGTAGAAGCCACGATTTATTTTTTGAAAGCAAAAAAATTTAACTCAGTTATTATTAATTATGATGAGCAATCAACCAATCTATTTAATTGGTATCAACAATTAGTTGCGGAAAGCCTTGGAAAGAAAAAAAAAGGGATACTTCCTATAATTTCTGTTATGCCAAAAGATAATCATAGTGTGATGCAATTATATCTTGATGGTTTTAAGAATAATTTTTTTACATTTTTTTACTCACATGAAAACAATTCATCTAAAATAAACAATGAAACAGTTTTATTGGAGCAAAAGTTTTTAAAAAATAAGGATATTAACCAAATTATGTTTGCTCAAAAAAAAGCTACAGAAAATGTTTTTAAACAGAAAAATATTCCTTTTAGAAGTTTTGAAATAAAAAAAAGAGATGAAAAAACACTAGGAGAGCTTTTTTGTTTTTTTATTCTTGAAACCATACTAATTGGCAAGACTTTAAAGGTTAATCCATTTGATCAACCAGCTGTAGAACTTATAAAAAAAGAAACTAAGAAAATTCTAATCTAAGAGCAAGATCCAAAAATAATTTTTGAAATTCCATATTTCTTTTCATCAATTAAATGAAAATTTTCTGGAAATGTATCTATTTCTTTTTTATGTCGATGAATAATTATTATGCCATTATCGTTAAGAATTTTATTTTCAATTATTTTGTTAAGAACATTTTCTAAAGCCTTTTCTTTGTAAGGAGGATCTAAAAAGATTACATCATAGGTTAATTTTAAACTTTTGAATTCAAACCTATTTAAAATATCTGACTCAATAATTTCATAATTAATTTCTGATTTTAAATTATTTAAATTTTTTTTTAAAATTGGCAAAACAGCTTCATATTTCTCTATAAATGTCACATGTCTTGCACCTTGAGAAAGACACTCGATACCAAAAGAACCAACACCAGAAAATAAATCTAAAACTTGTGCTTTTTTTATATCGATTGAAAATTTATTTGAATGATTAATTATGTTAAATATAGATTCTTTTGTAAGATCTTTTAAAGGCCTTGTTTCTTTATCTTTAGGTTCAATTAGTTTTTTTCCCTTAAATTTTCCACCTATGACTCTCATTAATCAATAACTTTAAAGCCAATATCTCTTCTATAAAATCCACCGTTCCAATCTAATTTTTTTATACTTTCATGTACTTTATCTCTAGCTTGCAAAAAATCATCTGATAGTGAGATAAAATTTAGTACTCGCCCTCCAGTGGCATATATTTTATCATTTTCTTTTTTAGTTCCAGCATGAAAAATAAAATTATTTTCATCTAGATTTAAATTTTCAATATTATCTATTAAGATATTCTTTTGATATGTGTCTGGATATCCTTTTGAACACAACACAACACATAAACTTTTTTTATTAGTCCACTCGATATTTATATGTGCAAGTTTTTTATCACAACAAGCTTCAAGTATTTTGACTAAATCAGTTTTTAGTTTTGGAAGAATTGTTTGACACTCAGGATCACCCATTCGAACATTGTATTCGATTAGATAAGGCTCATTTTCAATAATCATTAAACCAGCATATAAAAAACCTTTATAATCAGTCCCAAGATCTTTGAGTCCTTTAAGTGTAGGTTTAATAATTTTACTTAAAATTTTATCCTCTAAATCATTGTTTATCAGTCTAGAAGGTGAGTATGCACCCATCCCTCCAGTATTTTTACCAGTGTCTCCTTCAAGAACTCTTTTATGATCTTGTGCAGTTTCAAAACTTTTAATGGTGTTTCCATCGCTAATTATAAAATAGCTCATCTCTTCACCTTTAAGAAATTCCTCTATAAGAACATTTTTAGCTTCTCCAAATTTTCCATTAAATATTTCTTCAACTGCCATGAAACTTTCTTGTTCATTATTGCAAATATACACTCCTTTGCCTGCAGCCAAGTTATCTGCTTTAATTACATTTGGATATTTGGCATTTTCTAAAAATTTTTTGGCATCGATTCTATTTTCGAAAATACCAAAGTTAGCAGTAGGAATATTATATTTTTGACAGAGTTTTTTAGTAAAAATTTTAGATCCCTCTAGCTGAGAAGCGATTTTGTTAGGTCCAAACACTTTAATGTTAAACTTTTCTAAATAGTCTACAATTCCATTTACTAAAGGTTGTTCAGGACCTACGACAACTAAATCTATAGAATTGTCATTAATGAATTTATGTACTTTGTCAAATTCATCAATATCTAGTATTACATTAGTTGCAATTTTTGAAGTTCCAGCATTTCCTGGAATACAAAAAATTTCTTTTATAGATGAAGATTTAGATATTGTTGATG
Organism: Candidatus Pelagibacter sp.; assembly: GCA_028227525.1. The sequence goes on from JAOJAE010000001.1 coordinate 25,484, forward strand.
CTAATGCGTGCTCTCTACCACCACTGCCTATAATTGCAATTTTCATAATAGTATTTATATATCCTATAAATGAAAAATAAATTAGCTAAATTGAAATATATGCCGAATAATTTTCAAATTATTGAAGAAGGTGACCATGTAATTTGTGCAATTTCCAAAAAAATAATCCCTTTAGAAAATTTAAATTATTGGAATGTCGAAAAGCAAGAAGCCTATTTTTCTTATGTTGAATCTTCAATTAAAAAAGAAAAAGAAGACAATTAACTTTTCCATCGATCATGTGTCCAGATCCACTGATCAACATTTTTTAAAATCATTTTTTCGAGAACTTGGTTGAGAAATTCAGTAATTTCTAAGACTGACTTTGTTTTACTTATTTTGATTGGTTTTGAGATATAAATTTTAAAATAATTTGAATTCTTTCTTTCAATATAAATAGGTACTAACTCACAATTGTATTTTTTTACTAATTGGGCGGGTATTGTTGTGGTAGTTGCTAAATTGTTAAAAAATTTTACTTTTTCTCCCTCTCTAACCCGCTGATCTATCATCAAAGCTATTGATTTACCTTTAATTACATTTTTAATTATTTCACGACTACCAGCTCTTCCTTTTTTAATTTGATTTTTGCAAATATTTTCTTTTCTAATTTTCTCCATTGTTTTGTTCAAAAAAATATTATTTAAAGGTCTATAGATTGCAGCAAGCTCAATTCCTGCTTTTTCTATCTCCATTGCCATAAGTTCAAAATTGTTAAAATGACCAGAAATAAATACAGCTTTTTTATTATTTTTTTTTAAATTTTCTAAATGCTCTAGACCATCTATTGAGACATATTTTTTTAGTTCATTGTTTCTAAATTTTTTTAAATAGACGTATTCGGCAAAAATTCTTCCGTAATTACCAAGCACATTAGAAGCTATTTTTGATGGATTTTTACTTTCTTTAATATTTGCTTTATCTAAATTTTGAATGATTATTTTTTTTGATCTAAATATTGGACCAATCGTTCTTCCAATAAAAAAACCTAAATTTGATGAAAGCCGATATCCTATTATCTGAAAAAAAATGAATAAAATTTTGATTAAAATGAACTCTAAGAAGTAAACTATTTTTTTCATAATTTTGATATTAGAATTTTTTCTAGATTTTTTTTATTTTTAATTTCTAACTTAATTTTCAAAAATTTTATATTTTTTCTTTGAGATTTATTTAACCGAAAGAAATCTTTTTCTGTTGTTACTAAAACTAAATTTTCTTTTTTAGCTTTATCAATTAATTGTTTTAGATCAGTATTCGTAAGTTTGTAGTGATCAGGATAAATTATTTTTTTACTTATATTAAACTTATATTTAATTAGCGTTTGTTCAAATTCATGTGGGTTTCCAATGCCACAAAACATAAGATATTTATTTTTTAGGTCAAAATTTTTTAAATTTAATGGTTTATAAATTCCTTGAAATATTTTTAAATTTTTATCTATAGATCTTAACTTAGATAAAAGTTTGTTATTTTTTTTCTCTCCATTTAAGAAAATTAAATCATAATTTTTAATTTCTTTTAAATTCTCTCTCAGCGGTCCTGCAGGAAGCATATATTCATTTCCAATTGCATATTTTGAATTAAAACATGCTATCTTCAAATCATAATTTATATTTTTTTGTTGTAAGCCATCATCTAAAATTGCTAGTTGATATTTTTTATTTACAGCAGATAAAAGTGCACTTTCTCTACTTGTTGCGGAAATAATCTTACCTGTATTACTTAATAAAGTAATTTCATCTAACTGATTTTCATAATTTTTTTTAATAAATACAGTCTTAAATTTTTTTTTGAGTAATTGATTTATTTCTATTGCCAAAGAGGTCTTGCCTGTGCCACCTACAAATATATTACCAATACAAATAGTTTTAATTTCAAATTTTTTTTTATTAGATAATTTTTTTATAATATTAATTAAATAAGTAATAGCTGATAAAGGGTAGATTATAAATGATAAAAAATTTTTTGTGTCCCAAAATCTAGGTTTGATTAGCTTCATATTAAGTATTTATTTATATAAAATAAATTTTTCTCAAGAACATCATTTCCAATCGAAATAATTTTTTTTATATTTTTATCAGGGATTTTAGTTTTTAATTTTTTTAATATTATATTTTCCATTTTTAAAATATTAGATGTAGATGATGATATTTTAAGATCATTTAAAAAAGCATATATTTCTTTGAAGTTTTTTACATTGGGTCCATTAATTATGTAATTTCCTAACCTTGTAGGTTCCAATGGATTTTGACCACCATGATTTATTATTGATCCTCCTACAAAACATACATTTGTTAAATTATAAAACTTAGATGACTCACCATAGCTATCAACTAAATATACATCCGTATCTTCTTGAAGTTTTTGATTTGAAGAATGTATAATACAATTAAGATCAAGATTATTTAAACTATCTATAATCTCATTAGTTCTATTTACATGTCTTGGAATTATAATTGTGATTAATTTTTTTTCTCTCTTTTTAAGCTTCTTATGTAATTTTCCAATTATTATCTCCTCATCATTATGAGTACTAGCAGCACACCATACTTTATGATTTTTAAATTTATGTTTTAATAATTTTGACACATTTTTTTGATTATTTTTTTGACCATAATATTTCAAATTACCTGCTGATTTTATATCTTTAACTTTTAAAAATTTTAAATATTTTAAAGTTTCAAGGTTTTGAGGCAATGCTAAAGAAATGTTTCCAAAAACTTGTTTTGCAAAACTTGGAAAAATCTGCCATTTATTAAAACTACGTTCTGTAATTCTTGCATTCATAATTATAATTGGAATATTATTTAATTTTAAATTGCGAAACATATTAGGCCATATTTCTGAATCTATAAAAATTGCTAGTTCTGGACTCCAACATTTAATAAATTTGTTCACTATATAGTTATTATCTAATGGAAAATATACATGTGTTGTTTTTTTTAATCTTAGTTTTTTAAAAATTTTTGCTGAACTAGTAGTTGTTGTTGACAGTAAAATATTTTTTATTTTTTTATTTTTTTCTAGCTTTTGTATAATTGGAACTATACTCATTAGTTCACCAACACTTGCTGTATGTATCCAAATTTTTTTTTTATTTTTTTTTTGAGAATAAATACAAAATTTTTCTCCAACTCTTTTTATATCTTCTTTACCTTTTAATATTCGATATAGAATAATTGCAGGTGATATGATGATAGCTAAATTTGTGAGTATATTGTAAATAAAATACATCAACGTTCTTTAATTTGTCTTTCATAGAAATTTTTGTAGACTTTTGATTGCATTAAAAGCTCATCATGTTTTCCTGAGTCAATGATTTTACCACTATCAACAACATATATTTTATCTGAGTTAAGGATTGTTGATAATCTATGAGCAATTACAATTGTTGTTTTATTTAAAATTAATTGATCCAGTGCTTTTTGAATTTTTTCTTCAGTTTTAGAGTCTAATGATGAAGTGGCCTCATCTAGTAATATTATTTTACTTTTTTTTAAAAAAGCTCTTGCTATTGACAATCTTTGTTTTTCTCCACCAGATAATTTTACTCCATTCTCACCAATCATTGTTTCATAACCATTCTCTAAATTGTTAATGAACTCAGCACACATTGAATGTTCAGCAGCTTTAAAAACCTCTTCATTACTTGCTTCTGGTCTAGCGTATTTAATATTATTCAAAACTGTATCATCAAATAGTGTAGTGTTTTGATCCACTATTGAAATTTGTTCTCTTAAAGATGCTAAATCAAACTTTGATATATCTTGACCATCTAAGAAAATTCCTCCATCTGAAGGGGCATATATTCTTGGAATCATATTAAGTAATGTTGATTTACCCGATCCACTATGACCAACCAATGCAGTCATTTTACCTCCAGCAAAATTCACACTAACGTTTTGGAGTACTCTATTCTGTGGATTAGACTTGTAAGTAAAATTAACATTTTCAAAAATTATATCTCCTTTTGAAATTGCTAATTCATCTTTATCTATGTTTAAATCAATTTCATTTTTAATATCTATAATTGGAAGAATTCTCTCCGCAGCAGCAAATCCTTGGAATATTGCAACATTAACTTTTGTAAGAGTTTTTACTGGCTGATAGGCCAACATCATAGCAGCAAGAAATGAAAAAAAGTTATTAATTGCTAATTCACCACTGATAATTAATTTTCCAGAATAAAATATCAAAATAGCAATCATTATACCTGTTAATATTTCCATTACTGGTGCCGACCTAATATAAACAGCTGAGATTTTTGCAGATTTTTCTTTTAAATCATTTACAAACTTTTCAGACCTATTTTCTTCGAAATTTTCTCTTTGGAAAATTTTAATTATTTTATGATTTTTAAAAAGATCAATTAAGTATCTATTTAAATCACCTGATTTTTCTTGTGCTTGAGTTGAAATTTTACTCATTCTTTTTCCTAAAATTTTTGCGGTGATAGATGCAAGCGGAATCATAATAATTGCTATTAAAGATAGTTTCCAGTTTTGAAAAAACATCACAAAAAGCAAACCTATTAATGTAAGACCATCTTTAAAAATACTTAGATATGCCTCAGATAACATTCTTGTGATTTGATTTACATCAAAATTTAAATTTGAAATATATTTACCAGAGTGCTTACTATCTATAGTTTCAGTATCTGCTTTAATAAAAGATTTAAGCATATCAGTTTGTAAAATTTTTTTAACTTCTTCAGATACATTAATCATTATTAGTTTTGCAAAATAAAGTGAGATACCTTTTGCACTAAAAGCAATAATAATTGCTACAGGGATAAGAATAATCAAAGTTTGATCTTTATTGATGAATATTTTTTCAATTGCCGGATCTAAAAGCCATGCTGTTGCAGAAGTACTTAATGCAACTAGCACTGAAAAGACAGCAGCTAATAAAATTTTACCAAGAAATTTGCTTGTATAATCTTTATAAAGTCTTTTAAATGTTTTGGATTTTATCATTTTGTCTAAATTAATTTTCCAATAAGAATGTTGAGTAAGATTATTGCACCTAAAAAATTATTGCTTTTAAATTTAGAAAAACAATCAATCGATTGGTTGGTATTTAATTTTTTAACCTGAAATACTAGCAACTGTAAAATGGGTATAACCATAAATAAAAAATAATAGATTTTAAATTTCATTAATATTCCAACTAAAAACAAAGATATGATGAACAATGAGTATGAAATAAATAAAAATTTTTTTGGATCATTTTTAAACTTTATTGAAGTTGACTTTACTCCTATTATTTCATCATCCTTAATATCTTGAAATCCATAAATTGTGTCGTAGCCTAGTGTCCAAAATATGGCTCCTAGATAAAATATCATTGGAATTATTGAAACTTCATTCGCAATTGAAATCCAAGCCAAAATTAATCCATAATTAAATGTAATACCTAGAAATAACTGAGGCCAATAGGTAATTCTTTTCATTAAGGGATAAGTGAAAGCTAAAGGCATTGAGGCTAGAGCCATTAAAATTGTAAAATTATTAAAGTTAATTAATACTAAAAAAGCAATAGCACATAAAAATAATGCATAAGTTGATGCAAGTTTTACAGATACTTTTTCTGATGCGATGGGTCTATTTTTAGTTCTCTCAACTTTTTTATCAAAATTTTTATCTGCAATATCGTTAACTATACACCCTGCTGATCGCATGAGGATTGAGCCAGAAAGAAAAAGTGCAGAATAAAAAAAATATATTTTTAAATCTGAATTAAAATCATAAACAATTGTAAGCCCCCATAAGCATGGCCAAAATAATAGCATAAAGCCAATTGGCCTTTTTAATCTTGTAAGCTCAATAAATAACTTTATTTGGTTCATAATTTACTTGTAAATAACAAAGGCTAGATTCATAATCAAACTGATTCGCATGAATATAGATTACACAGTTACTGCCCTTATGTTTCCAGCTATTCCTCTATTAATGAGCGTTTATAGTAACAGATTTCATTCTTTAAGTATGTTGATTAGAGAACTTCATGATGAACATGTCTATGAAAATCATATTCCCCATGAATGGAAAAAACAATTTATAAATCTAAGTGGACGGATCACTTTATTACGTTGGACAATCATGTTTGCTGCTTTTGGGTTTTTGTTTAATATGTTGACGGTATTGGGTCTTTATTTAAATGAAGTTTTTATTGCCAGATTAATTTTTGGCACGTGTTGTTTATCGATGATTATATCTATACTTTTTTTTATTAGAGAAATTCACATTTCAACTAACGCACTTAAGTTGCATATGTCTGATATGGATGTAAAACTTGATTAAGGAAGTATAACTGCAGGTCCTAAAATTTTTCTCCCCTCTAAATCTTTGTGAGCTTCAACAACTTGATCTAATTTATATTTTTTAAAAATATTAATTTTTACTTTTCCAGAGCTGATTTTTTCAAACATTATTTTTGATGCTTCATCAAGCTCTTCTTTAGTTGATAGGTATTGTTGCATTGCAGGTCTTACAAGATACAAACCTTTTGGCTGAAGCATTTTAGGAACATTAATATCCGACAAAGGGCCTGATGCATTTCCAAATGAAACCATCATTCCTCTAACTGCCAAACATTCAATAGAGCCATCTAAAGTATCTTTACCAACACCATCGTACACAACTGGAACACCTTTACCGTCTGTAATCTCTAGAACTTTTTTTGCAAAATCCTCTTTATTATAATTGATTACATGATCGTAACCGTTTTCTTTTGCTATACTTATCTTTTCATCTGATCCAACAGTTCCTATAACTGTGCAACCTAAACTTTTAGCCCACTGTCCAAATATTTGACCAACTCCTCCTGCGGCGGCATGGAATAAAATTGTTTGTCCTGATTTTACAGGAAATGTTTTGTGCAATAGATAAAATGTAGTTAACCCTTTGGTCATTAAAGTTGCAGCAACTTCTAAATCAATACCATCTGGCACTTTAACAAGATTTTTTGTTGGGTAATTTCTATGTGTTGAATAAGATCCTAATGGAATACCTGCATAAGAAATTTTATCACCGACTTTAAAGTCTTTAACGTTTTCTCCAATATCAGTAATAATACCTGCGCCTTCTAAACCTAGACCAATTGGTAAGTTTAATGGGTACAAACCAGATCTATGGTAAGTATCGATATAATTTAGTCCAATAGCTTTTTGTTCTATTGTTACCTGATCAGGACTTGGTTTATCTAAAGTAATATCTTTAAGCTCCAAAACTTCAGGACCACCAGTTTTTTTAATTTCTACAGCTTTCATAATTTATTTTACAAATGTATCATTATGATAATCTTGAACTGCTTGCAAGATTTCTGCTTTAGTATTCATCACAAACGGCCCACCTCTTGCAATTTCTTCATTAATTGGTTTGCCTGAGATGAGTAAAAACTTAGCATCTGATTTAGCTTTAACAGTTAAACCTTCACCTCTAGTTAATAGTATTAAAGTACTATCTTTAACATTATCATGTTTATTTTTGCCTATTTCGATTTCACCATTAATCAAATAAATAAAACTATTATGAGTTGATGGTAATTTAAAATTGAATTCTTTATCTTTATTTAACTCAACATCAAAATAAACTGGCTCAACGTTATGACCTTTGACAGGGCCTTCAGCATTTTCAAATTTACCAGCTATGACTTTTAAAGTTTTGTCATCATCTTTATGAACACTCATTTTATCTGCATCGATATAAATATACTCAGGCTTACTCATCTTTAATTTAGCAGGCATGTTTACCCACAATTGAAAGCCATGAAGCTTACCTTCTTTCATTGCTGGCATTTCAGAATGAATTATTCCGCTTCCTGTTTTCATCCACTGAACATCTCCTGCCGTCATTCTACCTTCACCACCGGTGCTATCTTTATGTTCAAAATCTCCAGCTAACATATAAGTTACCGTTTCAATTCCTCGATGAGGGTGGGGTGGAAAACCTGCAATATAATCCTCGCTATTTTCTGATCCAAATTCATCTAACATTAAAAATGGATCAAAGTAATTTGGTTCAACACCAATACTTCTTTTTAATTTAACCCCAGCACCATCTGATGCTGGAATAGGGTCTATGATTTTACTTACTTCTATATTTGACATTTAATTTCCAAACTTTTTATCAATACTAAAATTTTTTGCTCCATTAACAACAAGAAATAAAAATCCTCCAGCAAGACCAATGTTTTTCATAAATGAAATAAAGTGCATTTGATCACTTAAATCACTATGAAAAATAATCGCAGTAGCCAAACAAAATACACTCAATAAAGCTGCTGAAATTTTAACTTTATATCCTGCTATTATTAATATTGAAGCACCAATTTCTAATATAATTGCTGGGATTAAAAAAATACCAGGTATACCTAAGGATTCCATCCAACCAACAGTTCCCTCATAGTTTCCAATCTTATTTATTCCACTTAATAAAAAAATAAGTGAAATAAAAAACCTTGCTATTAAATCTAATATGTTTGTCATAATTTATTTATTGTGTGAACCATCACAGAATGGTGCATTGTTAGTTTGTTTGCATGCACAGAAAAACATTTTTTTTGTTTCTTCTGCCTTGTATGCAACTGGAGTAAACTCAGTTCCTTTATGTGATCCATCACAAAATGGTTGTTTTTTTGATTGTCCACATGAACACCAATAATAAGATTTATCTTTTTCAACTTCCACAGCAAGTGGTCCGTCCCCAGCTTTTTGGCCTTTAGTCATTTTTACCTTTCGATTAATTTGACTTGTATCTAATACTTTGTTATAGATTACACAAGAACGCAAAATAATCATACTAGTATATAAAATCATACCATGAAAAACTTAATACAATGTCCAGCAGAAAGAGCAATTTACTTTTTAGGAGGTAAATGGAAAATTAGAATTTTGTTTACTTTATTTAATAATAAAAAAGTTAGATTTAATGTTCTTAGGAAAGGTTTAAAAACTATAACTCAGCAAATGTTATCTAAACAACTAAAAGAATTAGAAACTGATGGTATTGTTAATAGAAAAGTTCATAAAGTAGTGCCTCCAAAAGTAGAGTATTCACTTACTGAATTTGGCCTATCAGTAATTCCTATTTTAAAATCTTTTTCAGATTGGAATAGAAGAAATACTAGAATTATCTCATTAAAACTTAATAAAAACTTTGAAGAAAGTAGAATTAGATAATATTAAGTAACTCTTTTAGATTTTTGATTTCGTTTTGAGGTTTATAATCAAGGTTATCAAAAATATTATTATTTCTGTTTACCCAAATAGAATTATAGCCATAATTTCCACCACCTGATACATCCCATGTGTTAGCACTTAAAAAAGCAATTTCATTTTTTTCAAAATTATATTTTTTAATTGGCATATCGTAAACTTTAGAATCTGGTTTATAAATTCCGACTTCTTCTATTGAAAAAAGATCATCAAATAGATTATCTAAATTATTATTTTTAATTAATTCATTAAGAAGGGCAGGTGTACCATTTGAAAGAATTGCAAGTTTTAAATTTTTCTCTTTAAGTTTTTTTAAAACTTCTGGTACTTCAGAAAATGGAGATAGAATTTTATAAAGATCTAATAGTTCATTTCTCATAGAAGAATCTATTTCATAAGTTTTCATAGATTTATCTAAACTATCTTCAGTTATTTGCCAAAAATCTTTGTGTCTTTTCATTAAACTTCTAAGCCAAGTATATTCTAGTTGAGTAGTTCTCCAGTAATTTGCAAAACCTTCCCACTTATCACCAATTTTATCTTTACATTTCTCTGCAGCTGAATTCACGTCAAATAAAGTTCCGTATGCATCAAAAATTATTGCTTTAATATTTTTCATAATTAAACTTATCTTAATGAGCAATATTAGATTATTTTATCGTGAAAGTTTATCACTTAATTTAACTTCCACACTTGATAAATCACAATCTCATTATGTAAGTAAGGTTATGAGAATTAAAGAAAATGAATTTTTCTCTTTATTTAATGAAAGTGGTGAGTGGGAAGCAAAAATTTTAGGTATTTCAAAAAGTATTGTTGAGTTTAATGTTACAAAACAATTAAGACAAAAAGAGAATTTTAAAGAGTTGTGGTTAGCTTTTTCACCTATCAAATCTAATTACTTTAATTTTATGATCCAAAAAGCAACAGAGTTAGGAGTTACAAAGTTTTTGCCAATTATTTTTGATCGAACAATTGTTAGGAAGATAAATAAAGAGAGATTAGAAAAAGTTATTATAGAAGCAGCAGAACAATCGAATAGAATTCAAGTTCCTAATATTGAAGACCCTCAAAATCTTCGTAATTTTTTAGATAAGAATGATGTTGATCTGATTTTCACAGATCTTAATTCTGATAATAATAAGTTAGATATAAAAAAACTTAGTAATAACCCAACTTGTATAGTCGTAGGTCCAGAGGGTGATTTTTCTGAGACAGAAAGAGAAGAGATTCTCTCATATAAAGGTGTTCAGGCTATAAAAATTAACGAAAACATCCTGAGATCTGAAACGGCAGTTATTTCTGCAATATCAATCATAAATTACGCCATTAATTGATATTTTGTCGCGAAAACTAAAGTGTAATTTTTTAAAAGACGATCTATATAGGGTAAAAAAATGAAAAAATTTTTATATATATTTCTATCTGTATTTACAGCATCAAGTGCATTAGCTAATCAACCTAAAGATTGGCAACTAGGCTTTCAAGAGGCTGCCTCTTCATCAATGAGAGAGATTGTAAATTTTCATGATAAAATATTACTACCAATAATTATTGCGATAAGTGTTTTTGTTCTCTTTTTAATGATTTATGCATGTATTAGATTTAGAGCTTCAAGAAACCCAAATCCTTCAACTAGAACTCATAATGTTGCAGTTGAGGTGTTGTGGACATTAATCCCATGCTTGATTTTAATTGTAATGGCAGTCCCATCTTTTAAGATTTTATACAAACAAGACACAATTCCAAAAGCTGATGTTACTGTTAAAGCAATAGGATACCAGTGGTACTGGGGTTACGAATATCCTGATGAAAATATTATTTTCGAATCTTACATGATTGAGACAAAAGATCTTAAAGAAAACCAACCTAGACTACTTGCTGTAGACAATGAAGTTGTCGTTCCAGTAAACAAAGTGGTTAAAGTTTTAATTACAGCAAACGATGTATTGCATGCTTGGGCACTCCCATCATTTGGAGTAAAAAGAGATGCTGTACCTGGAAGAATTAACGAAACATGGTTCAAAGCTGAAAAAGTTGGAACTTATTACGGACAATGTTCTGAACTTTGTGGAATAAAACATGCATTTATGCCTATTACAGTAAGAGTTGTTTCAGAAGAAGATTACCAGGAATGGTTAAATGGTGCGAAAATAAAATTTGCAAAAGAAATTATAGAGGAAGATCAATTTAAAAAACTAGCGAGTAAATAATATGTATACACAAACTGCATCACACGACGATCATCATACACCAACTGGTTGGAAACGTTGGGCTTATTCAACTAACCATAAAGATATTGGAACAATGTATCTAATATTTGCAATTGTTGCTGGTGTTATAGGTACAGCATTTTCAGTTTTAATGAGAATGGAGTTGATGCACCCTGGTGATGGAATTTTAGGCGGTAATTATCATTTATATAATGTGTTAGTTACAGGTCATGGTTTGATCATGATCTTCTTTATGGTGATGCCTGCAATGATAGGTGGATTTGGTAACTGGTTTGTTCCAATAATGATTGGTGCACCAGATATGGCTTTTCCAAGAATGAATAATATTTCATTTTGGTTATTACCTACGTCATTTATTTTATTAATACTTTCAATTTTTATGGATGGCCCTCCAGGTCAAACAGGAGTTGGTGGTGGTTGGACTATATATCCCCCATTATCTTCTAAAGCTGGTCAACCCGGACCTGCGATGGATTTTGCAATTTTAAGTTTACACTTAGCTGGAGCTTCATCAATTTTAGGTGCAGTAAACTTTATTACTACAATCTTAAACATGAGAACCCCAGGTATGACACTGCATAAAATGCCTTTGTTTGCTTGGTCTATTTTAGTTACAGCATTCTTATTATTACTTTCATTACCAGTTTTAGCAGGTGCAATTACTATGCTTTTGACAGATAGGAATTTTGGTACCGCCTTTTTTGATGCACAAACAGGAGGGGATCCTGTCCTCTTCCAGCATTTATTTTGGTTCTTTGGTCACCCAGAGGTTTACATTTTAATTTTACCAGGTTTTGGAATGATCAGCCACATTGTTTCTACATTTTCTAAAAAACCAGTATTTGGTTATTTAGGTATGGCTTATGCTATGGTTGCAATTGGTATTGTTGGTTTTGTTGTATGGGCTCACCACATGTATACAGTTGGTTTAAGTACAGATACCAAAGCTTACTTCTTGGCAGCAACGATGATTATTGCAGTTCCAACAGGTATTAAAATATTTTCTTGGATTGCAACGATGTGGGGTGGATCTATTTCATTTAAAACTCCAATGGTTTGGGCATTAGGATTTATATTTTTATTTACAGTTGGTGGAGTTACAGGTGTAGTTCTTGCAAATGCAGGAGTTGATACTGCAATGCATGATACTTACTATGTAGTAGCTCACTTTCATTACGTTTTATCTCTAGGAGCTGTGTTTGCTATCTTTGCTGGTTTTTATTACTGGTTTGGAAAAATGAGTGGTTACGAATATTCTGAGTGGATGGGACAATTACATTTCTGGTTAACTTTTATAGGAGTTAACTTAGTATTTTTTCCACAACACTTTTTAGGATTAGCTGGAATGCCTAGAAGATATGCTGATTATCCAGATGCATTTGCTGGTTGGAACTACATATCATCAATTGGATCTTATATATCTGTCCTTGGTCTTGTAGTGTTTTTTGCAAATCTTATTTATGCTTTTTCAAAGAAAAAAGCTGCAGCCCAAAACCCTTGGGGAGAAGGTGCTACAACATTAGAATGGACAGTTCCATCACCACCTAATTTTCATACTTTTGAAGAATTGCCAAAGTTTGAAGATGAAGAGGGTGTTGAAAAATCTACAAGTTAATTATTTATTTAGATTTTTTAAACTGAGAATTAATGATCAAGTCTAAACTAAAGAATAGAAATATAAGTCAGGAAGATGTTTTTAATTTTTCTGAGCTCTTTAAGCTAATGAAGCCAAGAGTAATGTCTTTAGTAATTTTTACATGTGCCGTTGGGTTGTTGATGGCTCCAAACGTTGTTCCAACAAAAGATGCTATTATTGCAATTATATTAGTATCTATTGGTGCTGGAGCAGCAGGTGCTTTAAACATGTGGTACGAGTCTGATCTTGATGCGTTAATGACAAGAACTTGTCTTAGACCAATACCAACAGGAAAAGTTAATAGAAACCAAGCATTAGTTTTTGGTATTTCTCTATCAATATTTTCGGTAATTGCTCTTGATTTCTTTTCAAATAGAATATCAGCACTATTATTATTATTTACCATCCTATTTTACGTATTTGTTTACACAATTTGGTTAAAGAGAAAAACTCCACAAAATATAGTTATTGGAGGTGCAGCAGGTGCATTACCACCCGTTATTGGCTGGACTATAGCCACAAATTCTCTTTCTTTAGAACCTTTAACGTTTTTTTTAATAATTTTCTTTTGGACCCCATCTCATTTTTGGGCACTAAGTTTATATAAATCAGATGATTATAAAAAAGCAAAAATACCAATGCTTCCTTTAACAAATGGAGTTGAAAGTACAAAATTAAATATATTTATTTATTCTTTAATTATGCTCCCTGTAATTGCTTTACCTTATTTAATTGGTTTTGTTAGTTTAGTATTTTTAATTCCTTCTCTGATTTTAACCTTTTATTATAATTATTTATGTTTTGAGCTTTACAACTTTAAAAAAAATAAATTTAATGCAAAAAAAGCAAAATCTATATTTGGATATTCAATTTTATATTTATTTTTGATATTTGTTCTTTTTTTAATAGATAAAATTTTATGATGACACCTGACAAAAAAACTAAGAAAAAAAATATTCTAACTGCTGTAGCAATTTTGGCGTTTATGGTATTTCTATTTGTGTTTACTCTTTATAATGTGGGAGTTTTCGATAGACAGATATGATGAAGAAGAAAACCTTAACACCTGTTTTGCTAGGAGGAGTTTTTTTCTTAATGCTTGGACTTTCTTTTGCAGCAGTTCCTCTCTATGATATGTTTTGTCGAATAACTGGATTTGGAGGAACAACGCAAGTATCTAAAGAGGCCCCAAATATAGTATTGGATAAAGTGGTAAGTGTTAGATTTGATACCAACGTAAATAATCTTGAATGGAATTTTAAAGCAAAATCTAATGTTATTGATGTTAAAGTTGGTCAAGTTAACAAAATAGAGTTTGAGGTTGAAAATTATGGGGATGACACAAGTTATGGAGTAGCAAGTTTTAATGTTTCACCAACAAGTTTTGGTAAATATTATAGCAAATTAGGTTGTTTTTGTTTTGAAAAACAAGCTCTAAAAGCAGGCGAGAAGGCTACTTACGTCATGACATTTTATTTAGATCCTGAGCTTGTAAATGATCCAACTACAAAAAATCTTCAAGATGTAACTTTGTCGTACACTTTTTTCTCGACAGATTACTATAAACAATCATAATCACGAAAAATGTCAGCTGAAAAAAAACATGATTACCACTTAGTAGATCCAAGTCCTTGGCCTATCTATGTGTCATTCTCTTGCTTAGTGTTAGCAATAGGATCAATTTTCTATATGCATAACGATGTTTCGTGGGGAATGTATCTTGGTTTAGCATTAGTTATATATGGTGCTTATATGTGGTTTAGAGATGTTGTAATAGAGGCAGAACATCAAGGTCATCACACACCTGTCGTTCAAATTCATCATAGATATGGAATGACTTTATTTATTGCATCAGAAGTAATGTTCTTTGTTGCATGGTTCTGGGCATATTTTGATATCAGCTTATTTCCAAATGAATTTGTTGGAAACGTTTGGCCTCCTAAAGATATAGAAACTTTTGATCCTTGGGATATACCACTAATAAATACACTTGTTTTATTACTATCAGGAACAACAGTAACTTGGGCACACCACTCATTAATAGAGGGAGATAGAAAAGGATTTATTCAAGGTCTAACTTTAACTGTTATTTTAGGTTTCTTTTTCACTTTACTTCAAGCTTACGAATATCATCATGCTACTTTTGATTACTCGGGCCACATTTATGGAGCAGTATTTTATATGGCAACAGGTTTTCATGGGTTTCATGTTATAATTGGAACAATATTTCTAGCCGTATGTTTAGCTAGAGCTAAAAAAGGACATTTTACAAAAGATCATCATTTCGGATTTGAAGCAGCGGCTTGGTACTGGCATTTTGTTGATGTAGTTTGGCTGTTCTTATTTGCAGCAATATATGTTTGGGGAAGTTAATAATTAACTCTTGAAGAATAAGTTTCTATTTTCAGTTTTTGTCTATTTTATTATTTTAGTTTTATTATCTCTGGGTTCTTGGCAGCTTTACAGATTAAATTGGAAATTGAATTTGATATCAGAAATTGAAAATTCTTTAAAAAATGATCCAGTTGAATTATCAAAATCTGATAAAAAAAATTATTTAAGAATTAAAACTTCAGGACAAATAGATTTTGATAAACAAATTTATCTATACAACCTAAATAAAAGCGGAAAACCAGGATTTGAAGTAATTAATCCTATTTTAATAGGAAATGAAAATTATTTAATTAATAGAGGGTGGATATCATTTGATCAAAAAGATCAATCAGAAATCAATTTTGTAAATGAAGCTAAAATAATTGGAACATTAAAATTACAAACAAAAGCTAGCACATTTAAACCAGAAAATGATATTGAAA
This sequence comes from Candidatus Pelagibacter sp., assembly GCA_028227525.1. The sequence goes on from JAOJAE010000001.1 coordinate 41,429, forward strand.
AGAATTATTGGTTTACATTAAATAGAGACGATGTTTTTAAGTATACCGGTAAAAATTTTTCAAATTTTATAATTTATTTAAATGGTGATTATAAAACCCCAGAACCCAAAATAATTACCGCCAATATTTCAAACAATCATAAAAAGTACGCAATTACTTGGTTTTCAATGGCGATTTCAATTCTTTTGATATATTTATATTTTAGAAGGAAAAATTATTAAATGAAATATATAAGCACTCGCAATAATTCAAAAACTTTTAATTTCAAAGAAGTTTTTATTAAAGGGCTTGCAGATGATGGTGGTCTATTTATTTCAAAAAGTTTAAATAAATTTAGTGAAGCTGAAATAGATAGTTTTAAGAAACTTAGTTATCAAGATTTGGCAAAAAATATTATATTTTCTTTTATTGGTGATTTTATGAGTGAAAATGATTTGAGCAGAATCATTGATAAATCATATTCAGTTTTTAGGGAAAAAAATGTTGTAAAACTTATAAAAGTTGGAGACAGATCTGTGTTAGAGTTATTTCATGGCCCCACTTTAGCATTCAAAGATGTTGCAATGCAATTGTTAGGTAATTTTTATGAATATTATTTAAATAATGAAAATGAAAAAATTAATATAGTTGTAGCAACTTCAGGAGATACTGGAGCAGCAGCAATAGATGCTATTAAGGGTAAGAAAAATGTTAATATTTTTGTTCTTCATCCTCACAATCGTGTTTCATCGGTTCAAAGAAAGTTAATGACAACTGGAAAAGAACAAAATGTCATTAATATTGCTATTAATGGTAATTTTGATGACTGCCAAAATTTAGTTAAATCTATGTTTGCTGATAAAATTTTTTCAAATGAAATTAGAATGTCAGGAGTTAACTCAATTAACTGGGCGAGAATTATTGCACAGAGTGTATATTATTTTTATAGCTATTTTTTAGTAGAAGATAAGGATAGACCTCTGAACTTTTCAGTTCCGACTGGAAATTTTGGAGATGTATATGCTGGATATTTAGCAAAAAAAATGGGGCTGCCTATTAACAAGTTAGTTGTTGCAACTAATCAAAACGATATTTTACATAGAGCAATTTCAAAGGGTAGTTATGAGGTAGAAAAGGTAACAGAAACTATTTCCCCGAGTATGGACATACAAATCGCTAGTAATTTTGAAAGACTTATCTATGATTTAAATGATTGTGATGACGGTAAGACAATTAATGTGATGAAAGATATAAGAGAAAAAGGAAAATACATAATTGATCAAGAAAGATTAAATAAAATTAATACTGATTTTTTATCATCAAAAACGAGCGAAGAGGAAGTTTTAGAAACTATTAAAAAAGTTTATGAGAAATTTGATATTGTTTTAGATCCTCACAGCGCAATAGGCTATGGAGCTTTTGATAAAGTTAACCTAAGTGGAAATAATATAGTTTTAGCTACTGCTCACCCTTGTAAGTTTCCTGATGCAATAAAAAATGCTATAAACTTAAAAGCTGAATTACCAAAAGAACTAATGTATATTTTGAATGAAAAAGAAAATTTTGATATTATTGATAATAATATCGATAAAGTAAAACAACACATAAAAGAGAGAATTTAATGAATTTAAAAGAAAATGATAACTTACCAAATTCTGAAGTCTTTGTTCTTGCAGAGGGAGAACCAGTTAAAAAAAATATCGAAGATTTAATTAAAAATAAAAAAGTTGTAATATTTGGTCTTCCAGGTGCTTATACCTCGGTATGTTCTGCAAAGCATTTACCTGGCTATGTGAATATGAGTGAAAAATATAAAGAAAAAGGAATTGATCAAATTATCTGTGTTTCAGTAAATGATCCATTTGTGATGAATGCATGGGGAAAAGAGAATAATGTAGGTGATAAAATTTTAATGATGGGTGATCCTTTTTTGAATTTTACTAAAGCGATAGGTGCTGATGTGGATAAAAGTGGTAGAGGTCTTGGCATAAGATCAAACAGATATACAATGTTGGTTGATGACATGAAGGTTATAAAGTTACAGGAAGAAAAAGACACAGGTTCTTGTGAAATTTCAGCTGCTGAAAATTTTTTAGAATTAGTTTAGATTTGCAGCTTTTTTAGCTAGTAAATCAACTTTCTCATTCATTACATTGCCAGCATGAGCTTTAACCCAATTCCATTTAACATTTAAAGATTTATTTAAATCATATAACTCAACCCACAAATCTTTATTTTTTACATCTTCTTTTTTTGATGTTTTCCAATTGTTTACTACCCAAGTATTAATCCACTCGGTTATTCCAATTTTCACGTATTGAGAGTCTGTATAAATTTCAATTTGGTCGCTTTGCTTCATTTCTTTTAGTGCTCTAATGGGTGCCAATAGTTCCATTCTATTATTTGTAGTATTTTTTTCACTACCACTTATTTCTTTAATTTCACCATTTATACTTATGATTGCTGCCCACCCTCCATCACCAGGATTTGATAAACATGATCCGTCTGTATAAATCTTAATCATTAAATTAAATAATTTTTATAAGAGATTAAGTTATTATGTGTAATAAGCTTTTGATAATATTCATTTGGATCTTTAATTTGTATTAAAGCAGTTTTGGGAGTATTTGAATAATCATAAAGTCTAGTAAGCAAATATCTCATTGCAGCACCTCGACACAAAATATTTAATGATTTTTTTTCTTTAAGTGAAATATTCTTAATACTCTCGTACCCTTTAATTAAATTTTTTATTTTTTGTTTATTAATTTTAAATTTTGAATTTTTATTATCAAAACACAATGCATTGATACAAATAGCTATTTCATACATAAAATAATCATTTGCAGCAAAATAAAAATCAATAATCCCAGATAATTTATTATTTTTAAAAAAAATATTATCAATAAATAAATCACCATGAATAATTCCTGAGGGTAGTTTTTTTGGCCACCTTTTCTTAATATCTTTTAAATTGTCTATTAAAAATTTTTCTAAATTATTAAATTTTTTCGATTTAAACTTAATACTTTTTAGCAAAGGATCTAAATTTTTAATACCCATTGAGTTTTTTCTAGTTATTTTAATATTTTTAGTTACAGAGTGCATTTGGGCAATTATTTTGCCAACTTCAAAACAGTTTTTTGAGTTGAGTTTACTCTTATCTTTTCCTTCTAAGAAAGAGACAATACAAGCTGTTTTGCTTTTTAGTTTTATCAAATAGTTCCCATTATTATTTTTTAAAGGTTTTGGACAACTAATATTAGAATGATTTAATTCATCCATTAACTTCATGAAAAAAGGAATTTCTTTATTAGAAACTCTTTTTTCAAAAATAGTTAATATAAATTTTTTATTTTTGGATTTTAGTAAGTAATTAGTATTTTCAATTCCTTTTTTGATACCTTGAAAACTAACAATCTTTTCAATATCAAATTTATTATTAATGATAGAAATATCTTTTTTATTAATTTTTGTATAAACAGCCATTTAATTTAATTTTTTTGGGATTTTAAATACTACGTCTTCTTTGATTATTTCTACTTCTTCTATAGTTATAGTAAATCTATTTTTTAAATCATTAATAAAATTATCTACTAAAATTTCTGGTGCAGAAGCTCCAGATGAAATTCCAATTATTTTTGAATTTTCAATGAGATCATATGGGATTTCACTTTCAGAATGAATTAAGTATGAATCTGAACATCCCGATTTTTTAGCAACCTCAACAAGTCTCACAGAGTTTGACGAATTTCTGCTACCAATTATAAAAAACATATCACATTTTTTTGCAATATTTTTAACAGCCATCTGTCTATTTGTAGTTGCATAACAAATATCTTCTTTTAAAGGTTCGCGTATATTTGGAAATCTATTTTTTAAAATATTTATTATTTCTTTGGTATCATCTATAGATAAAGTTGTTTGCGTTACAAAAGCAATTTTTTTATCTGTATTAATTTTATAATTTTTTGCCTCATCTTCATTTTGAATGAGATGAATACTACCAGCGGGTAATTGACCCATTGTTCCTATAACTTCAGGGTGATTTTTGTGACCTATTAAAATTATATGATAATTAGCTTTATTAAGATTTTCAGCTTCTCTATGTACTTTAGACACTAGAGGACAAGTGGCATCAACATAAGTCATATTATAATTAATTGCATCAAGAGGTATCTGTTTAGGTACCCCATGAGCTGAAAAAATTACAGGTCTTGTTTTATCCTCAATTTCCTCCAGTTCTTCAACAAATACCGCTCCTTTCATTTTTAAATCGTCAACAACATATTTGTTGTGAACAATTTCATGACGAACATAAACAGGAGCCCCATATTTTTGTATAGATTTTTCAACAATTTCAATAGCTCTCTCGACCCCAGCACAAAAACCTCTTGGGGCAGATAATAAAATTTTTAATTCTTTATTTTTCATTTTTTTCTAAAAAATATTCCAGCAATATATGTGGAAAGGTTAAAGACGCCAAACCTATAAATATTATTTTTAAAATAGAACTATTAAAACTATAGCTGTCATTTAATAAATAAAAGCCAATTAAGCAAAAAAAAGCTGTCAAAACTGTAAGAGGTAAAGCTTTTTTGCCAAATACTTTTAGTCCATTTATAAAATCGTTTTTATCTAATTCATTAACAAGTGTAATGCTATGTCTGATAGAGTGCAAAAAGCAAAAGTAAATTGTAAACGCAACCAAAGGAGATAGATAATAATTTAATATCAAAATTGAAAAGTAGTCTAAAAAAATAGTAAATTTTTTTATTTCAAATTTTCTTACAAATAAATAAACGCTAGATAAAGTGCTTAAAACAATTCCTATTGGTAATATCTTATTAATTTCTATAAATTCTAAAGTTGAATAAAACATCTCATTGTCAACCAGTAAAAATTTAAATATAGCTATTGTTTCATTAAAGTGAAAATAAATTGGTGCTAGAATTATCAACAAACCTTTAAAGAAAAAAAGAAATTGATTTAACTTAGAATTTTCATTGATCAAAAATTGTGTATCTTCTTTGCCGAAATGAAAAGAGGCGACAAGCAAAAAAATAATCAATGAAATAGATGGTGCTAAAATCCATATTATGATTACTGAAATAGCTATTAAAATGTATAAAAAATAAAAGATAGAAATTTTTTCAATATTAAGAATATTAAAAAGTCTTTTACCTTTAACATGGTCTAAAGATCCATGAGATACTCCAATAGTTAGGATTAATAACAAACAAATTAATGGTGAAATATTAAAATTATTAAATTTAAAAATTATCAATGAAAAAATATTAGAAAATAAAAAAAAAACAAAAGAGTGATTTAGATTTATTTTTTTGATTTCATTGCTCATACTTAAATTAGTTGTTTTAAAAAAATCCATTTAGGCATTTTGGAAATTATGGATACATCTTCTAAAACATTACTTTTATTAGATAAAAAATTTATAACTGTATTAGGCGAACAATTAAACATTTTATAAAATATTTTTGCCATTTTATCAGGGTTATTTTTTAAAACTTTTAGAAAAATATTGTCTAAAAATTGATATTTTTTTTCTATTGAGAAAATTTTTGCATTTTTTATATTTTCTATATTCTTTCTAATATATCTGCTTTGCGCTTGAATATTTAAGAATGTATATCCAGTGCTTAATCTTGTCATTCCACCAGCAGTTCCAATTTCAATTTGATTTAATTTTTTAATATTAGTTGGATGAAATAAAGGAATTGCACCAGTCTCTTGGAAATTAATTTTATAATTTTTAATCTTTAGTTTGTTTTCAATATAATCTTTTAATTGAATATCATAATCTTTTAATGATGCATTATTAAGGTCAGAAATCCATGTAGTTTCTATGAGCGCCTTTTTTTTGGAGTAGGGTAGCGTATAAAAAAAATGAACACTATTTTTTTGATCACAATCAAAGTCCATCAAGTTAAATATCGTTTCATCAAAAAGATCTTTGCTTGTTTCAATTTCTAAACCCGAAAAGTGCTGCCATAAATTACTTTTATTATCTGATGTGTCACTTACACTATTAAAGATGAAAGAATTTTCAGTATTTACTTCATTTATATTTTTGAAAAAATGAACATTATTATTTTGTTTTAACCTACTAATTATCTTGTGATAAAATAAACCGCTATCAATTGATTGATAAGGCATATTTTTACATTCAATATGTTTTAAATGATTTGGGATATTAATTGTAAAATTATCCCAGCTTTTTTTAACACAGTCGTCAAAATTATGAGGTGTCACTTTCCAAAATGACCAAGTTTTATCTTTTTTGTACTCATTCCTAGGCTCAATAATTGCCAAAGATTTACCTTTTAATTTTGAGTAAGTATCCAATTCAAAAGCAAGAGATAGCCCAGCACAACCACCACCAATTATTATATAATCAAAGTCTTTCATCTAAATTTAATTCTTCGTTAATTAATAAATGATCATGTTCAATATTTTCATCATTTTTATTTATTAATAGTAATTTAATTAGGTCAAAAACAGAAAGAAAAGTTTCTATAATTTTCTCAATATTTGAAACATAAATTTTTCCAGATTTTCTATAATTTTCTAAGGTTTTCTTTTTTAAAATTTTATACCCAATTTTTCTATAAACTCTTCTAGCTACTAAGATTGAAAATCGAAAGCTTATCGGTATTTTGTTAATTGAATGAAAAGAGTTTTCATAAAATTTTTCTGCAAGCATTAAAGTAGAATGAATTTCTTCAAAATTTTCATTTATATATGATCTATTATTATTTAAATCTTCAATCACGTCTCTTGATATATTTGTTAGCTGCATTGCTATTCCTAAATCAATTGCAGACTTTAATGAGCTCTTTTTACTTACATTTAAAATTTTTGCCATTAATAAGCCAACAGTTCCAGCAACCTTGTAAGAGTAAACTAATAATTCTTTTTTTGAGTTTAATTTTACTTTTTCTTTAATATCAGATTTAATGCCTTCAAATAAATCATGAATAATTTTTAAAGAAATATTAAATTCATTTATAAGATCCCACATATTTTTTATAATAGGATCATCAAAATTTTTATTATTAAAATTATTTTCAAAGTTTTTAAATTTATTTTCCTTTAATTCAACTGAACCCTTATCATCAGCTATGTTGTCTATAACTCTACAAAAATCGTATAATGTGGAACACTTTTGATAAGTTTGTTTTGGTAAAAAAAAACCCGCCCAATTAAAAGATTTGGCATAAAGTGACAAGTAATTTTGGTTTGTCATTATAAAATTTTATCTAAAACTTTTGCAGATGATAAAACTCCTGGAACACCAGCTCCTGGATGTGTACCAGCACCAACAAAATAAAGACCATCATAAATCTCTGACTTATTATGAAATCTGAAATAAGCAGACTGAGTAAATTTTGGCTGAATAGAAAATCCTGAACCAAATTTTGTATTCAGGTCTTTTTCAAAATAATCTGGAGTTAAGTAAAAATCTTCAACAATATTTTCTTTAAGATTTGGCATTAGATCTTTTTCCATTTTATTTATAATTAAATTTTTCATCTTTTCTCCTTCGGTATTCCAATCAATTCCAGATTGGTTATTAGGAACAGGAACCAAAACATAAAAACAGTCATTTCCTTCTGGAGCCATAGATTTGTCTGTAGCTGATGGTCTATGCAGATAATAACTAATGTCTTCGTTTAGTTTTTTCTTATCAAATATATCATCAAGATGTTCTTTGTACTTATTGCCAAATTTTATTGTGTGATGCTCTACATTTTCATAAATTTTTTTTGTTCCAAAATAATATACGAATAATCCCATTGAATACTCCATTCTCTTTTTTTTCCAGTTAAATAAGAATGAATTATTGCTATTTCCGTCTAATAACTTTTCATATACTGCTGGAGGATCAGCGTTACAAATTACAATATCTGCATTTATAGTATTATCGTTGCTTAACTGAACCCCTGTGATTTTAGTATTTTTTGAAATAATTTTTTTTACCTCATTACCTTTAATTACTTTTATACCAACTTCATTCATTAATTTTTCAAAACCTTTAATTATATTTCCGGTTCCACCCATTGAATAATGAATTCCCCATTTTTTTTCTAAATACAGGATTAATCCATAAATTGAAGTTGTGGTAAAAGGATTACCTCCAACTAAAAGTGGGTGCATACTCAACATTCTTCTTAATTTTTCATTTTTTATATATGAAGATACTAAAGAGTAGACAGATTTGTAGCTTTTTAGTTTTAAAAGAGCAGGTAATTGTTGCATCATCACAAATGGTTTATCAAAAGGAACATCCGCAAGTTCTGTAAAACCTTTATCAAAAATTTTTTTTGTAAAATTTACTAATTTTTCATAACCTTGAACATCCTCTTGACTCAATTCTCCAATTTGAGCTTTCATTTCATTTTCGTTGCCTGAATAATTAAATTTAGATCTATCTTCAAAAATAAATTGATACCAAATTTTTAATGGAGATAGTTCAATGTAATCTTTTGGATTTTTCTTAAATAATTCAAATAATTCATTAATAAGATATGGCGCAGTAATTACAGTTGGACCACCATCAAAAGTAAAACCATTTCTTTTAAACACTCTTGCTCTGCCTCCAAGATCTTGATGTTTTTCAATTAATGTAACATCGTGACCTTTGGCTCTAAGTCTCAGGGCCGCAGCAATTCCACCAAATCCAGAACCAATAACTATAGAATTCATTTTAACAATTTATAGTTTTTTTGAAAAATTGTAAGGATATTATGAGTTAATCTTCTTCAACTCTTCTTTTGTTTCATTTAAATTTTTTTGAAACACAGCATCAAGTTTTGTTTTATCAACTGATGTAGTAATGATCTTTTTAACAGAATCCACAGCTATTTTAATTGAAGCATCTTTTATTTCTTTTATAGCAGCCTCTTTCATTTGGCTTATCTTATTTTCAGCTAAGTTCTTTTTAATCTCTGAAGATTTATGAAATTTATCATTTAATTCTATCATTAACTTATCTGAGTCTTTTTTAGCCTCATTAAGAATTTCATTGCTGACTGACTGTGCGGTTTCTAATTTATTCTGAGCATTATCAAGTAAAGTTTTTGCTTCAGTTCTTAATTTTTCGCTTTCATCAATTTCATTTTTAATGTCAGAAATCATTTTATCTAACATTTTAGTAATTTTTTGGGGGATCTTTAGATAGATTAAGCCACCAAAAAAAATTACGAATGATACTGCTACCCAAAATGTTGCATCAATTGCCATAGTATTTATCTCCACTTCTTCTAGATAAATCATCAACAATTGCAGATATGCTGCTATTATTTACTTCAGCACCAATAAGCTTTTGTATTAGTTCTGATGAAGTTTCGATAGCTATTTTGTTGATTTTATCAGGCGCACCGTTACGCAGGGTCTTAATTTCTTCCTCTGCTTTACTTATTTCTTCATCAATTTGACCCTCTAACACTTCTTTTTTAGCATTAATGTCTTTTAAAGCTTTTTCTCTAGCTTGATTGAAGATAGTTTTTGCATCAAGTTTGCTTTTGGAAATAATTTCCTCATACTCTTTTAGCTTCATTTCACTATCTTCTCTCTGTTTCTCTGCAGCCTCAATATTTTCTAATATCTGTGATTTACGTGTTTCTAAGTTTGCACTTATTTTTGGCAGTATTAGTTTTGATAAAACTAAGTACAAAATACCAAAAGTAAGTGTTAACCAAAAAATCTGTGAAATCCAAAATTCAGGGTTTAATTGAGGCATACCTCCGCTTTCAGCTGAAAAAGCTTCCATCGAAAATAGGAAACTAAAAAATATCGACTGAAAATATATTTTTTTAATCATTAAATTTAAAATGCAAAAAGAATGATTAACGCTACTACTAATCCAAATAATCCCGTTGCTTCTGCAAGTGCAAAACCTAAAAGCAAATTAGGAAACTGTTTTTGTGCAGCAGAAGGGTTTCTCATTGCTCCTGATAAATAGTTTCCAAAAATTATTCCAATACCAACACCGGCACCAGCTAAAGCTATTGCTGCTAAACCTGCTCCGATCATTTTTGCTGCTTCTAATTCCATTATATCCTCCTATGTTAATTAATGGTGTAAATTTAATGCATCATTTAAATAGATGCAGGTTAAGATCGCAAAAACGTATGCTTGAAGAAAAGCAACTAAGATCTCCAAACCTGTTAATGCAACCGAAAAACTTAGTGGAAGCCATCCACCAACTATTCCAAGGCTAATTACAAAGCCTCCGAAAACTTTCATCATAGTATGACCTGCCATCATATTAGCGAATAATCTAACTGATAAACTAACCGGTCTACTTAAGTAAGAAATAATTTCTATTACTACTATCAAAGGGAGTAGCACTGCTGGTACTCCACTAGGCACAAATAATTTTAGATAACCGAAACCATGTTTCATAAAACCGATTACAGTTACACCAATAAAAATAAAAGCTGCTAAAACGAATGTTACAATGATATGACTAGTTACTGTAAAAGTATAAGGTATCATTCCAAACATATTGCAGAATAATACAAACATAAATAGAGAAAATATAAATGCAAAATATGGTTTTGCTTTTGAACCGGCAGTATCACTTATCATTTTAGATACGAATGTGTAACTAAGCTCTGCCAAGAGTTGAATTTTATTTGGAAGTAATGAACTTTTTTTAGAACCAAGATTAAAAATTAATAAAATTGCAACAGAACTTATAATCATAAACAAACTAGCGTTTGTAAATGAAATATCAAATGCACCTAACTTAATTTCTGGTCCAATTCTGTAAACATTGAATTGGGTCATTGGATTTGCTGCCATAAATTCTTATCTACTTTTGCATATTTTTTGCAGACCTGATTACATTTGTTATTCCGGCAACCACTCCAACAAAAAAAAATATTAATATAAACCAGGGTCTAGTACCAAAGGTTTGGTCAAAAATAAACCCAATAATTGTCCCAACTGCCACTGCAGCAACTAATTCTGTGCTCAATTTAAAGGCTGCTCCAATAGAAGACGGGTTGTCATCTTTATTCTTAAGGTTTTTCTTTAAAATCTTCTTTTTTGCAATCTCTAAGCGAGTTTTAAACTGATCTTTTGGCATTTATATAGTTTAGGCAACCATACTCTCTGCTTTTTGTAAATCAACAGCAACTAACTGACTAATACCTTTTTCTGGCATCGTCACTCCATAAAGTCTATTCATTTTAGACATTGTCAGTGCGTGATGAGTAACAATAATGAATTTTGTATTAGTTATTTTTATAAGCTCTTCAAGCAAGCTACAAAATCTTGTTACATTAGCATCATCAAGTGGTGCATCAACTTCATCTAGAACACAAATAGGAGATGGATTTGTTAAAAATACAGCAAAGATCAAAGATAAAGCGGTCAGAGCTTGTTCTCCCCCAGATAATAAAGTTATAGACTGAAGTCTTTTACCAGGTGGACTTACCAACATCTCTAAGCCTGCTTCTAAGGGATCATCTGAGTCGACTAATTCTAGTTTTGCATTTCCACCATTAAAAAGTTTTGTATAAACTTCATTAAATTTCCTGTTAACTTTTTCAAATGCTTCAATTAACCTTTCCCTACCTTTTTTATTAAGCTCATTAATGCTATCTTTTAGTTTAACAATTGCGGTTACTAGATCAGAACGATCTTGTTCCATTTTTTTTATTTCTTCTTCATACTTACTCGTTTCTTCATCAGCTTTTAGGTTCACTGATCCCAATTTTTCTCTTTCTTGTTTTTTTTTATCTAAAGTATCTTCTTGATCTACAGGATTAGGTAGATCTTCAGCACCATTTAGATTTGAATTTTCTAAAATATTTTCCTCAGTAAGATTAAGTTCTGAATTTATTCTATCTAATAAATCACTTTTTCTTTTTTGCAGACCTTCAATAGTTGCTCCAGAACTTGCTTTTCTTTCTCTAATTTGAATTGACTGTTCTTGAATTTCATTTAATTGAGATCTTAAATTTTCTATTTGTTTATCCGTTTCATCAATAACAGAGTCGTTATCAATTTTCTCTTTATTTGATATTCTTAAATTTTCTGAAATTTGACCCTTTCTTTCAGCTTGAATTTTAGGCTGATTATCTAATTCTTTTAGTTGGTCTAATAATTTATTTTTTCTATCAGTTAATTCTCCAACCATCTTTTCAGAATTAGACAGTAAGTTTTTCCAACTTTCAACTTCAGTTTCTATAGTTTTAATTCTCTCATTACGTTTTATAGATTCATTTTTAATTGATTGATTTTTACTGTATGCATCAGCATATTTTTCTTGAAGTTGTTTTATATTTTGTGACTTTTCATTTACACTCAATAATTCTTCTCTTGATCTTTCATTTTTTAAATCATTTAAAAAATTATCTAACTCCATATTACATCTGTCTAATAAAGTGACTGCTTGATTGATTTCATTACTATCAATTAATTCTTTCACTCTATTAATAGAATTTTTAACATTTTTGATTGGTCCAACACTGATGTTTATTGATCCCTCAGCTATATTAGATACAACTTCATCAACAGCTTTTTGCTCTTCTTTTAATTTATTTTTGGCATCCTCTAATTCTTCATTGGAAAGTTTTTCAGTTTCGAAATATTTAGAGTCTATTTCTATTAAATCAGTTTTTTCCTCTTTTAGTCTTTTTTCATTGGAGTTAGCATCAATAATAATTCCTCTTTCTCTAGATATGTCCTCATCTAAAGTCTGTAGAGACTTTTTAATACTTTCAATCTCATCTTGTGTTCTTGTATTTTCTTCATCTAAACTTTGAAGCTCAAGGTTTAGTCTTTGAATCCTTGATAAATTTTCAATATTTTTTTCCCTAAGTGGTGAGACTTTATCTGTTGCAGATTTAATCAAATTTTCTATTTCTGATATTTTAGTGTTGAATCCTTCAACCTCTCCCTCTGCCTCATTATTAATTTCATTTTCAATTCTAATTTCTTTATCTATTTCAATTAATTTCAAATAATAAAGACCTGCTTCTATTTTTTTTATTTCTTCCGAAATAAATTTATATTTTGTAGCTTCTTCAGCTTGTTTTTGAAGATTGGCTAGTTGTTTTTCTTGCTGTCTTCTAAGTTCATCAGCTCTTTTAAGATTATTTTCTGCAGCTCCCAATCTTAGTTCGGCCTCATGTCTTCTAACATGTAAACCAGAAATTCCTGCAGCCTCCTCCAAAATTGCTCTTCGGTCTGTTGGTTTTGCAGTTACTAATGCACCAATTCGTCCTTGGCTAATCATCGAGGGAGAATGTGCGCCAGTTGATAGATCTGCAAAAAACATTTGAGCATCTCTTGCTCTTACTTCTTTATCGTTAATATAAAATTTTGAGCCTTTATCTTTTTCTATTTTTCTTCTGACACTTATTTGATCCAAATCACGATATTGAACTGGTCCTTCATTATTTTTATTTTCTACATCAATTGAAACTTCTGCGATATTCTTTGAGGCTTTATTGGAGGTTCCTGAAAAAATTACATCTTCCATTCCTGATCCACGCATGCTTTTTGCGGAGGTTTCTCCCATGACCCACCTTAGGGACTCAACTATGTTTGACTTTCCACAACCATTAGGTCCAACAATTCCAGTGAGACCCTCTTCAATTAAGAAATTTGTTTTATCAGCGAATGATTTAAATCCATTTAATTGGATTTTTTTAAACTCCATGCACTAACTTATATCAGTTTTTCTATAGCTTTTTTTAAATTTTTATAAGTTAGGGTTTTTTCAAACTTTTGATTATTGATTATTATCGTAGGAGTAGAATTAACATTGAAGTTTTTTACCCCATCGATTCGATCATTTAAAACAAAATCCTCGATTTCTTTGTTATTTATGCAAGTTTCAAAATTAACATCAATTCCTTCGCTAGTTAAAAATTTCTGAAGATTTTTATTTGCTTCTTGGACAGAACTACCTTTGACCCATTTTTGTTGGTTTGCATACAATGTATTTAAAATTTTCGAATCACCATCATTTTTACATTGTGAAACTTTTGCAGCATTAAAAGCCGCAACATCTAATGGGAAGTGTCTAAATTCAATTTTAGCTAAACCTGTATCAAGATAATCTTTTTTAAGTCCAGGATACACATCTTTATGAAAATTTGCACAGTGACTACAAGTTAAAGATTCAAAAGCAATTATAGTTATTTTTGCGTCTTTACTTCCTACAACAATTCTTTTTATTTCCTCTGCGCTAATAGCTGAAATGGTACTAAAAAAAATTGTTAAAATAATTATAATTTTTTTCATTTTTCTTTAAATACTTTAGTTAATTCAATAAGTGATTTTTTAATTTTATCATTTTTAACATCATTAATTTTACTTTGGTATTTATTAATTGCGACATTTTCACGATTAGCTTCTTTCTTAAAAAAGATTTTTTTCTCATCATCAAAGCTAATAAATTTAAGCTTTTCTACAACTGAATAACCAAAAAAACTGTTCATCTTGTCTAAAATTTCTTTTTTAGAATATTCTAAATCAACTTCATGACCTCTTTTCACCATTACCAATAAAGTACTTGCTCCAAACCTGTTAGAATTCTTAAATGTCTTTGGATAACAAACTTTGAATAGCTCATCTCCAACAATATATCTCCAGTTACTTAGTGTTTCAGAATATATATGACCCTTTTTATTGATGATTTTTTTTACATTTTTAGGCAAAGTGTCTTTAAAAGATCTTAAACCTTGAATGGTGACATTTCCACGCTTAGTGTTATTTTTAAAATGCATATGAAAGATCAAACAATATCAAATAAAATTCTTAATTGGTACGATATTAATAAAAGGTCATTACCTTGGCGAAAAAAAACTTCTTCAAAAAAAAAGCAATATTACACCCTGGTTAGTGAATTTATGCTTCAACAAACCCAAGTTATAACGGTGATACCCTATTTTAATCGATTTATTAAAAATATTCCTAATTTAGAAGCTTTAGCTAGTTTTGAAAATCGAAAACTTTTTAAACTATGGGAAGGACTTGGTTATTATTCAAGAGCTAGAAATTTAAAAAAAACTGCACAAGTTATTATTAAAGATTTCAATAAAAAATTACCTAATGATTTTTTAGACTTAAAATCATTACCTGGTATTGGAGATTATACAGCAAGCGCAATATCGGCTATTGCATTTAATATGCCCATTATCCCCTTAGATGGCAATATCGAAAGAGTTTTAAAAAGATATTTATATTTAAAAAAAGAAAGTCAAATTCAAAAAGAAAATTTAATCAAAAGTAAAAAAGTTTTAGGAACATCAAGTAGATCTGGTGATTATGCTCAAGCTTTGATGGAACTAGGTGCACTTATTTGCAAACCCAATAATCCTATTTGTGAAAAATGTCCAATCTCAAAAAACTGCAAATCTTTTACTAAGAAAGATTTTACTTTAACTAAAATTAAAAAAAACAATAAAGATAAATATTTTTTATTAAAGGTTTATAAAAAAAATAATAAATATTTATTAGTCAAAAATACAAATTTTAATTTTTTAAAAAATTTTAATATTTTTCCAATGAAAGAATTAACTAAGCCTAAAAACTTTAGCCAAAATTTAAGTGTTAAAATGTCTAATATGAATATGAATATCAAAGTTGAAAATCATAAGATGAATAAACCAATACCCTTTTCTTATTGGATTAATCCTGAAAAATTAAAAAATTATACTTTACCAACATTTACAAAAAAAATTGTTACATATTTGGAAAAAAACAAATGAAAAAAATTGCAATAATAGGAGCGGGGATTTCTGGTTTATATATTGCAAATTTATTCAAAGATCATTCTGATTACCTGGTTAGTATTTATGAAAAAAATACTGCAATCAACTTAGATGAAGGATATGGGATACAGCTTTCAACTAACAGCATTAAACTGCTTAATAAAATTGGATTTAATATTTTAGAAAATAAAGATAAATTTCACCCAGAAAAAATAGATTTTTATACAATTAAACAAGAAAAAAAAATATGTGATCTGAATATTTCAGAGTTTAATTCTGAAGATTGTAAGTACACAACACTAAAAAGATCTAAATTAATTGAATTTTTAAAAGATAGAATAAACAGTAATATAATTAAGTACGATCATAATATTGAAAAAATTGAAAAAAATAATGATCAAATAAATTTAATTTTTAATAAAAAAAATAGAGTAATTTGTGATTATCTAATCATTTCTGATGGTGTTTTTTCTAAAGGCAAATCATTAATTTCTAATAATAAAATAAAACCTGCTTATAATAATTCAATTGCAATTAGGGGTAATATTTCAAAAAATAATCTTAATCATTTAAATAAAAAAAATATCTCTTTATTTATGGGGCATGATTTTCATTATGTTACCTATCCAGTAAATAATGACAATGAACCATGTAATTTCATTGGAGTTTTAAAATACAAATTAACTACAAATGAGCTTAATAATTATGATCTTTTTAAAGAGGAAACTTTTGTAAGAGCTATTAAAGACAAACTAAAAAATAAAATTTCAACAATTATTCTAGATAATATTGATAACTTTAAATGCTTCCCTGTTTTTGCTAGTAAAGGTTATCTTAAGCCAGGTAAAAATATCTTTTTAGTAGGAGATGCTTTTTTTGCCTTCCCACCTTCATTTGCCCAAGGAGCATCACAATCTATTGAGGGTGCGTCAGAACTATTTGATAACATTGTAAATAAAAAAAGCAATTTCTATGATAATAGGGTTAAAAAAGTAAAAATGATTAATAACAGATCAAAATTAAATCAATTTGCTTTTCATTTATCTAATCCGATTTTAATTTTTTTTAGAAATATCAGTTTAAAATTATTAACAAAAAATAAGAAATTTTTAGAAAATTATTTAGGTAAAATTTATAAGAATTAATTTTTTGAAATTAATCTTTGTCTTAGATAATCAATTGGATGTATTCTTCCATTAATATCACAATGCCAATAAGTCCAGCCATTACAGCTCTCAGCACCTAAAATTGTTGCAGCTACTTTATGAATAGATCCTTCAGCTAGATTATGTTTAATGCTTCCATCTGCCATTATTCTTGCTGTAATTTTTTTCTTATGATCAAAAATATTTGTACCAGGCTTAATTATGCCAAGTTCCACTAGAGAACCAAAAGGTATTCTTGGTTTAGTTCGATTATTTTTTAAGGTATCCAATAAATCATCTTCAATTTTTTTTGTATTTTTTATTCTTTGTTCAGCAGCTTTAAAATAACTTTTTTCTTTTTCTATACCGTAATAATATCTGCCTAATTTTTTAGCTACAGTAGCTGTAGTTCCAGATCCTAAAAATGGATCTAAAATCATGTCATCTTTATTTGATGATGCTAGTAAAACTCTATGAAGTAGAGACTCTGGTTTTTGTGTTGAATGAACCTTTTTACCATTTTTTTTAAGTCTTTCAGATCCATTGCAGATTGGTAGATTCCAGTTAGATCTCATTTGTAGATCGTCATTTAAACATTTTAATGATTGATAATTAAAAGTGTATTTTGATTTCTCACTTTTTGAAGCCCAAATTAAAGTTTCATGTGCATTCGTAAATCTTGTTCCCCTAAAATTTGGCATCGGATTATTTTTATTCCATATCACATCATTTAAAATCCAGAATCCTAAATTTTGAATGGCTGTTCCTACTCTAAATATATTGTGATAACTACCTATGACCCAGATAGCTCCATCCTTTTTTAAAATTCTTTTACACTCGGTTAACCATTCATATGTAAATTCATCATATTTTTTAAAATTTTCGAATTGATCCCATTTATCATTAACAGCATTGACTTTAGATCTGTCGGGTCTAGTAAGCTCACCTTTTAACTGTAAATTGTATGGTGGATCTGCAAAGATCAAGTCAAAAGTTTCGCTTGGAATTTTTTTTAACTCTTCGAGACTATCCCCATTAATAATTTTGTTTTTAAAATTAGTTTCCATTTGTATAAAATAATTAGACTCCAAATGGATTCTTGGGTCAACCTGAGATTGAATTATTTGGATTCGATTTGTGGCGACTTAAAAATAAGTAACTAGATATTGTGTGTCTTAAATTTCGATACAGGAGAAAAGGTTTTTCTATGATGCTTATTAATACCAAGTTTTTTGATTGCCTTTAAATGCTGTTTAGTTCCATAGCCAAAATTTTGATCCCATCCATATCCTTTATTGTTCTTAGCAAGTCTAGTTATAAATTTATCTCTTGAAACTTTAGCGATTATAGAGGCTGCTGATATTGAAGGAATTTTTTGATCACCCTTAATTACTGCTTTTAATTTATAATTTTTTAAATCAGGAACTTTATTTCCGTCAATTAAAATATGAGATGGTTTTTTTTTCAGTTTTTTTACTGCTCTTTTCATAGCAAGCAAACTTGCTTGTAAGATATTAATTTTATCTATTTCTTTTACAGAGGCCTTACCAATTGCCCAAATAGAATTTTTTTTTATATAATTGGATAATAATTCTCGATTATTCTTATCAATACTTTTAGAGTCTTTTAATAATTTTTTATCTATTGATTTATTTAAAATTACAGCAGCAGCATAAACAGGACCTATCAAACTACCTCTTCCAACTTCATCTACACCAGCTATAATTTTCATTTAAATTGCAATTAAGTGATAAATTAGTAATCCCACTAAAACACCTTTTATAAATGAAATCCATAGAAGACCATAATTAGAAATATTTAGTTTTTTCTTCCACCAAGAAATATATCTCTCATGTAGTTCGATCATTTTTATTTAAATAACAATCTTCATTTCACTAATTTTTTGTTTAATTTTTTTCAAATCTTCCCAAGAATATTTTTTATTTTCAGGAAATCTAATTAGATAAGATGGATTAAATGATATCATCACTGGATAAGTTTTATTTTTTAATATTGTTTCTTTCCATTTACCTCTTTCAGAGGATATTTTGTTATTAATGCCTGTGACAGCCTCCATTGCCGAACTTCCCATTAAAAAAACAATTTTTGGATTTATAATTGAAATATGTTCTTTTAAGAAAATTGAATATCTTTTTATTTCTTGAGATGTAGGCTTTCTATCCTCAGGAGGTCTAAAGTTGATCGCGTAACTGCAATAAATATTTTGTCTATTAATGTTTATTGCTAACAGCATTTTATTTAATAAATCTCCAACTTCTCCTTTAAATGTTGTGCCAGATTTATCCTCTTCAGGTCCTGGAGCTTCACCAATTAACATAATTGGACTATTTATATTTCCATCACCTAAGACAAGATTTTGAGCATTATCTTTTAAATTACAATTTTCGATTGAATTTATTTGTTTTTTTAATTCATTTAGAAGTTCAGCTTTATTAGCTTGATTAAAATTATCGCAATTCTTGATAATGTTAAATCTATTTATGGGCTTATCTTGAAACACAAAGTTTGGCTCTATAGTATTTAATAACTCCTCGTTGAATTTGCCTTTTTGATTTATCACTTTTTTAGTCATAGAATGATTAAATGTATAATAATCTAATAAAAATATTAGTAATCTTATCTGTATTCTATCAGACCCCTGTATATTCTAAAAGTGCTAGTTTTAACGACTTTAATTCAAGAGATTTAACAAATTATTTTTCTGGAATAATTGCATATGAAAATAAGAATAATACTGATGCTTTAAAATTTTTTAATGCTTCTAAAATCTTAATCAACAAACATGACTCATATTTGAAAAGATATGTTTATTCTTTAGTTCTAGAGAACAAGGTAGCTCAAGCTATTAATATAATCAATAACAGCAAGGATAAAAATAATATTGATTTTTTTAATGCTTATATTCTTTTAGCGGTAGATAGTTTAAAAAAGAATAATTTTAAAAAAGCTGATGAGTATTTAACTCAAAGTTTAAAATTTCAAGATCAAAGAAGATTTAATTTAGTAATATCAGAAACTTTAAGACAATATGTCTATACATTTAAAAATAAGAAAATTTTATCTAATAAACAAAATTTTGGAAATTTATCTTTAATAGCTCAAACATTTCAAAAATGCTATCTTCAAGAGAATAACACAGGATCTTTTTTTTTAAATTTGATTAACAATCAGCAAGGAGATTATTCTAGATATATATTTTTTTATATTAATTAC
Source organism: Candidatus Pelagibacter sp. (assembly GCA_028227525.1). The sequence continues at coordinate 61,542 of JAOJAE010000001.1, forward strand.
TTAATAGAAAATAAAAAAATAGAGGAAGCTAGAGCGGTTGCTGAACAACTTGAATATATAAATTCTACACTTTTATTAGCTCAAAGTAAGAGTTGGATAGATAATAATAAATTTAAAGAATTTAATAAAATTTTTAAATGTAATAATCATAATGATATTGTAAGTGAATTTTTATTTTTAATTTCAAATCTCTATTCATCTCAGGATGATTTTGAAAAATCAAATTTTTACTTAAATTTATCAAGTTATTTAAATCCAAAGTTCACATTCAATTTATCTCTTGTAGCTGAAAATTTTTATTTAAATAAAGAATATGACAAGGTTAAAACAGTTTTAAAAAACTTTAATAAAGATAATGAGTTTTATTATTGGTTTAGAATTAAAAAAGAAACCCAAATAATCATTAAAGAAAAAGGTTATGAAGATGGAATAAACTTTATAAGTTCAAAATTTAATAAGATTGATGATCCAAATTTAAAAATAGTTTTTGACGTTGCAAATTTCTATAAGAATTCAAAAAAGTATGAAAAAGCAATAGATTATTATACGCAAATTATTTCATCTTTAGGCAATGAGACAGACATAAAATCTGACTTACTGTATAGAAGGGGTGGAAGTTATGAGAGATTAGGCAACTACAAAAAGTCAGACGAAGATTTATTACACTCGTTAATAATTAATCCAGATGATGCATATGTTCTTAATTATTTGGCGTACTCATGGTTAGAGAGAGATTATAAAATTGATGAGGCTTTTAAAATGCTTGAAAAAGCATACGCATCTAGAAGTAATGATCCTTACATTATAGACTCAATCGGTTGGGCTTATTATTTGATAGACAATTATGTTGAAGCGGAAAAATACCTTAAAAGAGCTGTAGAATTAATGCCACAAGATCCAACGGTTAATGATCATTATGGAGATATTTTATGGAAATTGAATCGAAAAATTCAGGCAAGATATTTTTGGAAAAATGTTTTAAGCCTTGATGATACCGATGAAGAGATAAGAGAAAATGTAAATATTAAGATGATAGAGGGTCTTAAGAATTCCTAAATGAGCGCTATTCAAGTTAAGTCACATGCTAAAATTAATTTAGCACTAAATATTACAGGTAAACTGGCCAAATTACATAAGATTGAAAGCATTGTTTCATTTATTAACTTACATGACTTAATTTTTATTAAGCAAATTAAAGAACCCAATCATCGAATTTATTTTTATGGAAATTTTTCACAAAAAATTAGTAAAAATAATACTGTTAAAAAGCTTTTTAAAATTCTTGATGAAAAAAAATTATTAAAAGATAAAAAATTTCAGATTAAGATTAAAAAAAATATTCCACAAAAGGCAGGGCTAGGTGGAGGATCAATGAATGCAGCAAGTATTTTAAAGATTTTATTAAAAAAAAAAATTATCAAAGCCAGTCAAAAAAAAATAAAAGATATTTCAAATGCAATTGGTTCTGATGTAATTTTAGGAGTCGATAATAAAAGTGCAGTGTTAAAATCTGACAATATTATTAAAAGATTTTCTAAATGTCCAAAATTTTATACTCTTTTGGTTAGACCAAATTTTGGTTGCTCTACAAAAGAAATTTATTCAAGAGTAAAAAAAATTACAAAATCAAAATTTACCAATCCTAAAAGATCTATGTTTAAATATGGATACCTATTTAAACAAGCGAATGCTTTGGAAACTGTTGCGTTTTCAAGATATCCAAGACTTAAAAAAATTAAATCTTTTTTAGAAAATTTAAATCAACCATTATTTGTAAGAATGACAGGCTCTGGTTCAGTAATAGTTGCCTATTATCAGTCAAAAAAAGATTGTGAACTGGCAAAAGTTCAATTTAAAAGAAAATTTGAAAATTATTGGTGCAATACATCAAAAACTCTATAAATTTTATTTTTTTGTGTTATACGAATTTAATATTGGGGCGTAGCCAAGTGGTAAGGCACTGGTTTTTGGTACCGGCATCCTAGGTTCGAATCCTAGCGCCCCAGCCATATATGGATAAATTTTTAGATAAAATTTTTTTTAGATCACGAAATCTTGATTATATAAGTCAAAATCTTAAAGATATTACCAATCAAACACCAGCAAATAAAATATTTGAAGCCATTAATAACTATTCAGAAAGTAGTGAGGTTAGATATGTAGGTGGCTGTATTAGAAAAGTTATAAACAAAGAAGTAGTTGATGATATTGATTTAGCAACAAACTTAAAACCCAACGAAATCTGTGAAGCTTTAAAAAATAAAGATATAAATTTTTATGAAACTGGTATTGAGCACGGAACAGTGACTGCAGTAATTGATGAATACAAATATGAAATTACCTCTCTAAGAAAAGATGTAAAAACAGATGGAAGACATGCAAAAGTTGAATTTTCTCTAGACTGGAAAGAGGATGCGGCGAGAAGAGACTTTTCGATAAATTCAATTTATTCAGATGCAAGGGGAAATTTATTTGATCCAAATAATGGAAAAAAAGATTTAGAGGAAGGTTTAATTCATTTTATAGGTGATGCGGAAATCAGAATTAAAGAGGATTACTTAAGAATACTTAGATATGTTCGTTTTTTTTTAAATTATTCAAATCACAAACACAAACCTGAAATAATTAAGATTATAAAAAGAAATATTGGTGGAATATCTAAATTATCTAGTGAGAGATTGATAGATGAATTTAAAAAATTAACAAAATCGCATGGTTTTGTAAAATTGTTTCAAGACAATGATAGTTTAGAGATTATAGAGATTATTTTTCCACAATTAAAAAATTTAGCAAAATTTAAAAAACTAAATACTCATGCTAGAGATAATTTATTTAAAATTGATTTTATTTTTTTACTATCACTGATGATAGTTGATGGAACTGATAATACTGATTATTTTTTATATAAGTTTAATATATCTAAAAAAGATCAAAAAAGATTAAAGTTAATTGATTTCTTTTATAAAGAAAAAACTAATCTTAAAAATTTTACAGAAAAAAATTTTAATAAAATTTTTTATTTCAATGGTAAACAAGCTGTAATCGATATAATTAATTTTAAATTATTTACTTCTAATAAAGTTGAAAAAAAACTGATAAAATTAATAGAAGTTTACAAAGATAAAGTAATTCCAACAATGCCAATAGGAGCTAATACACTTATGGAAAAGTATAATATTCCTGAAGGAAAAATATTGGGTAATAAGTTAAAAATGATTGAAGAAGCTTGGGTGGAAAATGGATTTACTATTTCTGAGAAAAATATTCAAAAAATTGCTAAAGGTTAAATATATTTAACGTCCTTAATTTCAAAATTTTTAGTTCCAGCAGGAGTAGTGATCTCAACTAGATCGTCTTTATTTTTTCCAATTAATCCTTTTCCAATTGGGGATTGAAAAAAAATTAGTTTTTGTTTTAAATCGGCCTCATCTTTTCCTACAATTTTGTAGCTAATTTTTTCACCATTATCTAGGTTTTCTAAAAACACAGTAGAGCCAAAGATTACTTTTCCATCATTATTTAATTTTGTAACATCAATAACATTAGCTCTTGCAATGATATCATTTATTTCTGTTATTCGACCTTCGCTATGAGACTGTTCCTCTTTAGCGGCATGATATTCTGCATTTTCTTTAAGGTCGCCATGTGATCTTGCTTCTGCAATTGCAGCCACAATTTCAGGTCTCTTTTTTTCTTTTAAAAAAACTAATTCTTCTTTTAGTTTATTCAATCCATTCAATGTTATTGGTTCTTTATCCATTTATTATTTCCATTTAGCAATCGGAGGTAATGACATCAATATACCCTCTACATTTCCACCAGTTTGTAAGCCAAATTTAGTTCCCCTATCATACAACAAGTTAAATTCAGCGTATCTACCTCTTTTAATATACTGCATCTCTTTATCTTTTAAAGTCCATTTTTTTTTAATTTTTTTTTCTATTATATTATTAAATATCATTTGAAATGTAACTCCAACGTCTCTTACAAATTTAAAATCTTTTTCAAAGTTATCTTTTTTATAATCAAAAAAAATTCCGCCTATTCCTCTTGCTTCATTCCTATGAGGTAAAAAGAAATATTCATCACACCATTTTTTGTATTTTTTATAATAATTTTTATTGTGACGATCACACATTTTTTTTAATGATTGATGAAATATATTTTTTTCCTTATCATCTTTAATAGCAGGTGTTACATCCATACCGCCGCCAAACCAATTTTGTGTAGTACAGATATATCTAGTATTAAAATGCATAGCAGGAATATGAGGATTTTGCATGTGCATTACTACTGAAATACCAGAAGCCCAAAATCTTGGATCTTTACTAGCTCCAAGAATATTTTTTTGAAATTGTTTTGGAAATTTTCCATAAACTTTTGAAAAATTTACTCCTACTTTTTCAAAAACTTTTCCATTTGTAATAATCCTATATTCACCACCTCCCTCATCTTTTTTTTTACTTCTTTGCCATGAGGTTGATTTAAATTTTATTTTATTTTTTTCTAATTTGCTAATATCATCACAGATTGCATTTTGAAGTAGCTTAAACCAATTACTTGCTAAGTCTTTTTTAATTTCAATATCCATTTTATAATAATTTAGTTTGTCTTAAGCTTTCTGCCAAAACAATTGCAACTGAAGATGCAATATTTAAAGACCTAGCATTTTCGTTCATTGGTATCTTTAAGCGATCAGCAATTGATTGATGTATGCTTTCTGGTACTCCGGCACTTTCTCGACCAAATAATATTGTATCATTTTTTTGAAATTTAAATTTTAAGTATGAAATAGATGCTTTTGTTGTCATCAGTATTACTCTATGATTCTTTTTTGTTTCAAAAAATTTTTCTGCACTTTGATGTATCACAATTTTATCTAAATCCATGTAATCCATTACCACTCTTTTAAACCTTTTATCACTTAGATGAAAACCGCATGGCTCAATAATTTCAAGTTTAGCCCCTAAACAGGCGCATGTTCTAATTATTGCTGCTGTATTTTGAGGAATATCCGGTTCATACAATGCAATATTAGGTCCTTGGCTCATAATTATGTGTCATTCTTTCAGTAGAAAAAAAACTATTATCTTATAAGAAATCGTATATTAAGTAATTTTTTAACAATAATATTTAAAAAAATGTCAGATAAAAAGCCTAAAAGAAGAGAGTTTCTATTTACTGCCTCATATGCAGTTGGAGCAGTTGGTGTTGGAGCAGTAGTTTGGCCATTAGTAGATCAAATGAATCCAGATGCATCTGTAAAAGCACTAGCAAGCACAGAAGTTGATGTAAGTTCAGTTAAACCTGGAAATACAATAACAGTGCTTTGGAGAGGTAAACCAGTTTTTATTAGAAGAAGAACCCCAGAAGAAATTTCAGATGCTAAATCAGTCAAAATGGAAGATCTAATCCATCCTGAAAAAGATGAAGATAGAGCCAAAAACCCCGAGTGGTTAGTAATGGTTGGTGTTTGTACTCACTTAGGCTGCGTGCCATTAAATGATAAAGGTGACTATAATGGATGGTTTTGCCCATGCCATGGATCTCATTATGATACATCAGGCAGAATAAGAAAAGGTCCCGCACCTTTAAACATGGAAATTCCTAAATATGAGTTTGTCAACGCTAATACAATTAAAATTGGATAATTAATATCATGAGCGATCACGAATATACACCTTCATCAAAAGTAGGAAAATGGTTTAACGACAGGCTTCCACTTTTAACTTTAGCCAATCACTTAACAGATTATCCTACCCCCAAAAATTTAAATTACTGGTGGACATTTGGTGGGATTTTAACTTTTTGTTTAATTACTCAGATTGTAACCGGTTTAACGCTTGCAATGCATTACATTGCTCATGCCGACATGGCTTTTGAAAGTGTTGAGCATATCATGCGGGATGTAAACTATGGATGGTTGATAAGATACATACATGCAAATGGTGCATCAATGTTTTTCCTAGCAGTCTATATTCATATATTCAGATCTTTATTTTATGGATCTTACAAATCTCCAAGAGAGATCATTTGGATCATCGGAATAATCATTTATTTATTGATGATGGCAGCTGCATTCATGGGTTATGTATTACCTTGGGGTCAAATGAGTTTTTGGGGAGCAACAGTTATAACAAATTTATTTAGTGCAATCCCATTAGTAGGTGAGGGAATTGTGACTTGGTTGTGGGGTGGTTATTCAGTAGATAACCCTACATTAACTAGATTTTTTACGCTTCATTATTTAATTCCTTTTTTAATTTTAGGTCTTGTTGTTTTACATATTTGGGCGCTTCATGTTCCTGGAAATAACAATCCAGTTGGAATTGATATAAAAAAACCTTCAAAAGATACAGTACCATTCCACCCATATATTGTTATTAAAGATGGTTTTGCATTACTAATGTTTATGATTGTTTTTGCTTTTTTTGTTTTTTATTCACCAAATATCTTAGGTCATGCTGATAATTATATTGAAGCTAATCCAATGGTAACTCCCGCTCACATTGTTCCTGAGTGGTATCTGTTACCTTTTTATGCAATTTTAAGATCTGTGCCAGATAAATTGCTTGGAGTTGTAGCAATGCTTTCAGCTATTTTAATCTTAGCTGTACTACCATGGTTAGATACTTCAAAAATTAGATCTGCAGTATTCAGACCTTTGTATAAACAGTTTTACTGGATACTTGTTGCTGATGTTTTAATCCTAGGATACATGGGAGCTATGCCAGCTGAGGGACTTTATTTGTTAATTGCAAGAGTAGCTACAGCATATTATTTTCTTCATTTTTTAGTTATTTTACCAGTTTTAGGATTTAAGGAAAAAACATTACCTGTTCCGTTGAGTATTACAGAGCCAGTCCTTGGAGGTGCTCCCAATTTAGCAACTGTAAAAAATAAGGAAAGTATTGATAAATAAAGTGAAAAATTTAATAAAATTACTTTCGATCCTAGCTTTTATTTCTTTAGCATCGACAAATGCTAATTCAGCTGAGACAGCTAAACTTTTAAAAACTGATTGGAGTTTTAAAGGTTTATTTGGGAAATTTGATAGAGGTGCACTACAAAGAGGATATCAAGTTTACACAGAGGTATGTGCCTCATGCCATTCCATGAAATATGTAAGTTACAGAAATTTAGGTGAAAAAGGTGGCCCTGAATTCTCAGAGGCAGAAGTGAAAGCTATCGCAGCCTCATTTGAGGTAACAGATGGTCCTAATGCAGATGGTGAAATGTTTACTAGACCAGGGAAACCATCAGACAAATTTGTTTTACCATATGAAAATGTAAAAGCTGCTCAAGCGGCTAATGGTGGTGCGTATCCACCAGACATGTCAGTTTTAGTTAAAGCTAGAGGAGGTGGGGTAGATTATATTTATTCTTTGCTACAAGGTTACGAAGAAGCACCAAGTGGAATTACTTTAGATGAAGGAGTTCATTATAATAAATATATGTATGGCAGTAAAATTAGAATGGCAGCTCCACTTTCAGATGACCTAGTAGAGTATGGAGATGGAACAAAAGCATCAGTTGAACAGATGTCAAAAGATGTAACAACATTTTTAATGTGGGCCGCAGAACCACATTTAGAGTCAAGACATCAAATGGGTTTTAAAGCTATAGTTTATCTTATTATTTTAACTATCTTAGTCTATTTCAGTATGAAAAAAATATGGTCACGTGTTGAATCTGAAGTTTAATACATCGCCATCTTTAACTATATAATCTTTTCCTTCTAATCTCATTTTTCCATTAGTCTTTGAATTGACCCAGCCATCATTTGCTACGAAATCTTCATACGAAACTGTTTCCGCTCTTATAAAGCCTTTTTCAAAATCTGTATGAATTTCACCAGCTGCTTTTGGAGCAGTGCAGTTTTTTTGAATAGTCCAAGCTCTAGTTTCTTCTGGACCCGAGGTGAAGTAGGTATCTAATTCTAAAATTTTATATCCTTTTTGAATTAACATACTTAATCCAGTTTCTTTTAAACCAATCATCTCCATATAATTTTTTCTTTCTGTAGAATCTAGCTCATTAATCTGATTTTCTATATCAGCTGATACAATTAGAGTGTTCTCCTCACCAAACTTTTCTATAAATTTTTTTGTATACTTATTTCCTTCCTGAACACTTTGTTCATCTACATTACATACAAATATTTTGGGTTTAATTGATAACAAACCACTTTGATTAAGTTGTTTATCTTCAAATTGAGATTTTAGAATTGATATATCTTTATCATTATTAATACAATCTAATGCTACTTCTAATATTTTAAGCTGTTCTTCATCAACATTTTTCTTATTATTTTTTTCTAATCTTTTTTGAATTGACTCTAAGTCTGCTAACATCATCTCTGTTTCAATTATTTCCAAATCTCTTATAGGGTCTACTGTTGGATTGACATTTTGAATATCATCAGAGTCAAAACATCTAATCATATGAATGATTGCATCAACCTCTCTAATATGTGATAAAAATTTATTACCTAATCCTTCACCTTTGGATGCGCCTTTTACTAATCCTGCAATATCAACAAATGAAATAGTTGTATTTATTATTTTTTTTGATTTTGAAACTTTTGATAGACTATCCAACCTTTCGTCAGGAACAGGCACAACACCAACATTTGGATCTATCGTGCAAAAAGGGAAATTTGCTGCTTGAGCTTTACTAGAATTTGTTAAAGCATTAAATAAAGTAGATTTACCAACATTGGGCAAACCAACAATTCCACATTTAAAACTCATTATTTATTATTGTTTACTGTGCTAGAAAATAAATCTAATTTTTTTTCAACCAATATAGAAATTGAGTCATTTATATCATTTGAGATTTTTTCTATGCCAGTCAATTCATCTTCATCAAAATTTTGAAGAACAAAATCTCCAACTTCCATATTCTCTTTTGGTTTTCCAATACCAATTCTTACTCTTGAATAATCTTTACCTATAAATTTATCAATAGATGCAATTCCATTATGTCCTGCACTGGATCCGCCAAATTTAGCTTTAATTTTTCCAAACTCTACATCTAAATCATCATGAAAAACAATTACATCTTCTGCGTCTATTTTAAAATATTCAATAAGTTCTCTAATACAAATTCCAGAATTATTCATAAATGTTAGTGGCTTAATTGCATAAACTTTTTGAGTACCAACATTTCCAGTTGTTAGTAGTCCTTTAAACTTTGGTTTTTGTTTTGATAAACCAAATTTTTTATTAATAGAGTCTATAATTTTAAAGCCTACATTATGTCTATTATTTTCACTATCTGGTGTTGGATTGCCTAGGCCTACAAATAAAAGCATTTTTTAATGGATAGTAAATTTTAACTTTGACAGGTTATTTCTTTTCTTCAGCAGCTTTTTTGTCTTCACCATCTTTTGCTTCGCCATCTGCTGCTGGTTTTTCACCATCTGCTGCTTCTGATCCTGCTTCACCTTCTGCAGCTTCTGCTTCAGCAGGTTTTTCAGGCTCCTTCATAACTGTTGGAGCAGCCAGTGTTGCAATAACAAAATCTCTTCCTCTAATAGTTGGAACCACATCAGTTTCTAAGTTAATTGATGATATTTTAAAACTTTCACCAATATCAACTCCATCTAGATCAATTACCAAACTTTCAGGAATTTTTTCACTAGGACATTTTAATTCTACTTTTCTTCTAACTATGTTCAAAACCCCACCTCTTTTTAATCCTGGAGATTTTTCATGATTAATAAACTGTACAGGTACTTCTATTCTTATTTTTACACCTGGAACAACTCTTAAAAAATCTACATGGATTGGTTCATCAGAAATTACATGATATTTGATTTCTCTTGGTAGAACGTTTTGAGGTTTACCATCAACATTTAAAGTTACTACATTTGAAAGAAAATTTTCTTTTTCAATTAGAGATTTTAATAATTTTTTAGATATCGATATTGTTTCATTTTGAGCTTCACCGCCATAAATTATAGCTGGCACACCACCATTATTTCTAAGCGAACTAAGTTCACCCTTAGTTTTGGTATTTCTAATGTTTGCGTCTAATGAAATCATAAAATCATGGGTTTTTATCCCAAGTTCTTTAATAACTCAAGGTAATTATTTAAATAAATCTGAAACTGATGTTGAATTAGATATCCTTTTTATTGCCTCTCCCATCAAGCCTGAAATTGGCAGAACTTCGATGTTTTTAACACCTTTAATTTTATTATTGTTATCAATCGTATCTGTGATCACAAGATTTTTAATTACAGAACTTTTAATTTTTTTAACAGCCTCTCCACTTAAAACTCCATGAGTTATGTAAACATAAACTTCTTTTGCACCTCTATCTTTAAGAGCTTTTGCAGCATTAACAATTGTGCCACCTGAATCAATTATGTCATCAACTATTACACATGTTTTTCCTTTAACATCACCAATTACATTCATAACTTGCGATTGACCTGGTTTTGGTCTTCTTTTATCTACAATTGCAAGTCCCACATTTAAAAGTTTACCCAAGGCTCTAGCTCTTTCAGTACCTCCAACATCCGGCGCCACACAAATAATATTTTTACTTTTTATCTTTTTTTTTACATGTCTTGCAAAAATAGGAGTAGCAAATAAGTTATCAACTGGGATATCAAAAAATCCTTGAATTTGACCTGCATGCAAATCTACTGTCACAACTCTATCTGCTCCAGCTTTAGTGATCAAGTTTGACACAAGTTTTGCTGAGATTGAAGTTCTTGGAACAACTTTTCTATCTTGTCTAGCATAACCAAAGTATGGAATAACAGCAGTTATATTCTTTGCAGATGATCTTTTTAATGCATCTATACAAAGTAAAAGTTCCATAAGATTATCGTTAGCAGGTGATGAGACTGATTGAATAATAAAGATGCTATTTCCTCTAATATTTTCATTTATTTCAACATAAATCTCACCATCAGAAAAATTTCTGATACTGGAATTTACCAATTTAGACTTTAAATATTTTGCAATATTTTTGCTAAGAGGTTTATTGCTATTACCGGATAATAATTTCATTAAAAATCTAATTAAGCATAATTATTGAAATATTTCTACCATAATCATTATGTTTTAATTTTAGAGCTCTTCTTGCACTGAAAAATTTATTTTTTATATCAAAAGTATCAATTTTTAAAACATCTATATGCTTAATCTTTATAATTTTGAGCGAAGCATATATATAATTAGTTAAATCAAAGTATAATTTATTTTTTTTTCTCTTAAAAAATTTAATATTTTTTTTATCTCTTTTTATAAATTTTTTCTTAAAATCATCTTTAACTTCATAGTTTTTTGCAGAAATAGTTGGACCAATAACTGCTGTAATATTTTCTAATCTACAACCTTTTTTGATCATAAATTTAATCACTCTATTTATTATGCCTTTAAATGCGCCTTTCCAGCCTGCATGAATTGCTGCTATCATCTTTATTTTATTGTCATAAATTAATATTGGCGCACAATCAGCTGTTAAAACAGCAATAGGCAAGTTTTTTTGATTAGTAATAATAGCATCAGCTTTAGGTTTCTTTTTATTTTTATACTTTTCATCAATAAATATAAATTTATTGCTATGAAATTGGTGGACTAAAAAAATATTTTTTGCATTTTTGCTAATTTTTTTTCTAACTTTGAGTAAATTTTTTTTAATATCTTTTTTATTATCTAATGATCCAGGCCCACAGTTTAAACTTTTGTAAATATTTTTAGAATAACCACCAATACTATTAAAAAAGCCATGTTTTAAATTTAATAATGTTAATTTTTTTGATCTAATCAATTTCAAAACCTGTTTTAAATTTATTTGTTTTTTTTTTTATAAGCATTACTTTAAAAAGTTCGCCCATTTGTTTTTCATCTATAAGTCGTCTAATTCTATAAAATAAGTCTGATTTTTTTGAAAAAGGTATATTTTCACTTATAATTTCTGCTCTTTGGACTATTCCCATGCTAGTTAAAAATTTTTTTTGATTAGTGATTATGGAATTTAAATCGTCAAATTGATCTATAAATTTTTTATATAAATTAAAGTTTATATTATAAGTTATATCTGAGTCCCCAATATCTTTTAAAATACTTGAAAATTTATGATTATTTATTGCTTGTAGTGTTTCACGCATTTTAAAATTTAAATATCCATAATCAATTATTAGTATTCCGCCGTCATTTTTTTTAATTAAATTACAAATATTATTTAAATATTCAAATGACCCTGGTGAATATTCAATAATTTCTTGATCTTTTGAAATTTCAAAGTTTAATTTCTGTTCAATAATTTTTATATCTGTTGATTGCTCTTTAAATTCAGCTTTTTCTTCTTCTTTTAAATCAACAAATCTCTCAACCCAACCCTCTTTTTTTCTAAAAAATTGTTTAATTGGAAGTGCATCAAAAAACTCATTGGCTAAAAATATTGTAGGAAATGAATTGGTAATTTCTATATTTTCTATCCATGTTATTTTTTCAGACTCTAAATTTATTTGTTGTTTTTTTTTTAAAAATTCACTTTTTTCATGTATTAGAAAATTACAATTTAGAAAACATTCTGGAAAATTTTTTAGTGTTTCAGCTATAACCCTCATCATTTCACCATTCCCAGCTCCAAGCTCAACCAAATTAAATTTTTTTGGTGATCCAATACTTTTCCAAAAAGTTACTACCCAAATAGCAATTATTTCTGAAAAAAGTCTTGTAATATTTGGAGCAGTAATAAAATCACCCTCTTTTCCAAAGGGGTTTTTCTTCATGTAATACCCTTTATCTTTATCGTAAAGCGCAAACTCTATAAATTGATCTAAGGGTAAATCTTTATTATTTGTTCTCATTTTTAAGATAAAAAAGAATTATTCCGGTTGCAGCAAATATCAAACTAATTATTTGGCCCATAGTTAAATTCAAAATTAAATAGCCTATTTGTTCATCAGGAACCCTGAAAAATTCTACAAAGAATCTAAATAGAGAATAAAAAATTAAAAATAATCCTGAAATTAAACCAGGTTTCTTTAAATAATTCTTATTAATAAAATAAATTAATATTACGAATAAAATTATACCTTCTAAAATAGCCTCATATAATTGTGAAGGGTGTCTAGACAAATTATCTACTTTAATGAAAATAACAGACCAAGGTACGTCTGTAGTTGTTCCATAAAGTTCTGAATTTATAAAATTAGCTAATCTTCCAAAAAAAATTCCAATTGGTGCAACTAATGATACTTGATCCAAATAAGAAAATATATTTTGATTATTTTTTTTGGCAAAAATATAACTTGAGGCAATCACTCCTAGCAACCCTCCATGAAATGACATTCCTCCTTGCCAAATCTTAAAAATATCTAAAATATTTTCAGAGTAATAGGAAAAATTATAAAATATAATATAACCTAATCTTCCACCTAAAATTATTCCAATGATAAGGTAAGTAATATAGTCATCAAATTTTTCACTTATATCTGAGTTTTTGATAAATACTTTTTTGCATAAGGTCCAGCCAATTACAATTCCTAAAATATAGGCTAAAGAATACCATCTGATTTCAAATGACATAATTTGAAAAGCAACTGGGTCAAAATTATTGATGAACATTTTAAATAATACTTATAATGTATATCTTAAATATGAAAAATTCTAAATTTATAATTGATAAACTGGGTAAACTTTTTGAACAAGGGATAATTTCGTCAAAAGATCTTAGTTCAGAGCTTTTTAATATTTTAAAATCTAAAAGAGATGAAATTGTTTTTAAGATGAAGCTTGTAAGTAAAGATGAATTTGAGGTTTTAACCAAAAGAGTCGAAAATTTAGAAAATAAAATTAAAAAACTAGAAACAAAAAAAAAAGCTAAACGGGTAAAAAAATCTTAACAGATAATCCGTTCATTTTAGATTTATCAAGTGTTATACTACCTCCATGAGATCTTATGATATCTGACGCAATAGAAAGTCCTAATCCTACGCTTGATTTTGAATCTGCTCTACCTTTGTCAATTTTATAGAAAGGTTTAAATACATTTTCATGTTCTTTATTAGGAATACCGGGGCCGTCATCATCAATTGTGATAAATAAATTTGTATTTTTTTTACTAAGTTTGATTTTGACCTTACCTCCATACTTTAACGCATTATCAATTATATTATTTAGACATCGATTAATTAAATTTTTTCTTCCATTTATATAAACCCTGGGTATTAAATCATTTTCAATATTTTTATTATTATATTTATTAACAACCTGATCTATCAATTCTGATAAGTTAAACATTTCATTTTTTTCAATATAGGATGAGCTTGTAAATTGAAGGTATTCATTAAGCATTTTTTCCATTTCGTTAATATCTTCAGCTAATTTATTGGCTAAATCCTTATCTTCAATGAAAGCAATTTGTAATTTCATCCTTGTAAGAGGTGTTCTTAAATCATGACTTATTCCAGATAACATTTCATTTCTTTGATTTAAATGTCGAAGAATTCTTTTTCTCATCATTTCAAACTCATGACCTGCTTGTCTAATTTCCATAGCACCAGATGGCCTAAACTCCTCTAACCTCTCACCTTTGCCAAACCTTTCCGCGGCACGTGCAAGATTAGTAATGGGCCTAGTTTGGTTTTTTAAAAATATTAATGAAATCATTACCATTATGATTGCTGGAACAGTTATCCACAGTGCAAATATTCTTGCTGACGAACTTGAAACTCTATCTTTTGGGACTAAGAATTTAAAATATCCATCTATATATTTAATTCTTATATCAATTAATTCCTTATAATTAGTGGTGTTAAACCAAAACTCACCAAGATTAAAGGTAGACTTTAATTCTCTTCTTAGAGTTCTATCAATTGGACTAAACCATCTTTCGCTATATTGATAATCAAACGTTTTGTTATTAACTAATTCTATATTTAGATCTAAAAATAAGGAGAAAGTATTTTTTAATTCATCTTTGATAATTTCTTCATTATCATAGACTTTAACAAACGTACTAATTTCGTTGATTAATGCTCTAGTCATTCCTTTATTGGTTTTAATCCAAAGGCTATCAAAAAACACAAAAGTTATAATTAATTGAAGAACTAAAACAGGAACAGCTACAATTAAAAGTGCCCGATAAAATAATCGTTTAGGTAATATTTTTTTTAAAAAATTACTCAATCCAAAGAACATATCCAGCACCCCTTATTGTTTGTAAAAATTTTGGATTCTTAGGATCAATTTCAATTTTTTTTCGTAATCTTGTAATAATTACATCTATAGATCTCTCTTTATCTAATTTAATTAATTGACCAATATCTTCTCTTGAAAAAGTTTTTCCTGGATTATTAATCATTCTTTCTAAAATTATTTTTTCTGTATTATTAATTTTAAATTCTTTATCATTTTTTAAAATTAAAAGTTTGTTTAAGTCAATTTTAACATTTTCAAACTCGATAATTCTAACTTGTTCAGTTTTGATTGTTTTGTTTAAAATATTTTTAATTCTAAGTATCAATTCTTTTGGCTCAAATGGTTTTGGCAAATAATCATCAGCTCCAATCTCTAAACCTTCAACTCTTTCACTTGCCTCACCTTTGGCAGTTAAAAGAATAATAGGAGTATCTAGTTTTTTTTTATGATCTTTAATAAATTCAAGTCCATTTTTTCCTGGCATCATTATATCTAAAATAATTAAATCAAATTTAATAATACCAATCTTTTCTGATGCATTTTCTGCACTATCTGAAGTTGTAACTAAAAAATTATTTTCATTTAAAAATTTTTTAACTAAAGATCTTATTCCATCATCATCGTCAACAACAAGAATATGTGCAATAAATTTATCCATTTATAATTTTACTTAAAACATTGTCAAAATTGATTACTTCTTCTGAACTCGAACTAAGTAATGCATTATAAATCCTTTTTTTTTGTAAATCGAAAATTTCATTAAATATTTTTTTTCCTTTTTCATTTAAAAAAACATGTTTTACTCTAGTGTCTTGATCATCTTTTTTAAAAGTTACTATTTCTAATTTAATTAAATCTTTAAGAACTCTATTGAGGCTTTGTTTTGTTACTTTTAACCTCTTTAATAACTCAGAAATCGAAATACCTTGGTACATGGACAATAAATGAATAACCTTATGATGAGCCAAACCAATAGAATATCTATCTAATACCTTTTTTGCGTCTGAAAATGTTTCTCTGTAGCTAACAAATAATTTTTCAATTAAATCTTTTAGCTGTTCATCTTTTAAATATAAAAGTTCTTTCATTATAGGTAAGTTATATTGACATATTAAAGATACAAAGATAATTTTCACTTATAATTTAAAAAATTTCATACATGGTACCGTACGATAAAAGAACTGGAAAAATTTGGTATAATAGTGAGCTAGTTGATTGGGCTGACGCCAAGATACATGTCCTAAATCATGGACTTCATTACGCTAGTTGTGTTTTTGAAGGAGAGAGAGTTTACGATGGTTCAATATTTAAATTAGAGGAACATACTTCAAGACTTTTTTATTCAGCAAAAAGAATGGGTATGACAATTCCTTATTCTGAAAAAGAAATAAATGATGCCTGTAATAAAATTATCTCAGTTCAAAATGTAGAAAATGGTTATGTAAGACCTACTATTTGGAGAGGTAGTGAGATGATGGCAATTTCAGCACAACAAACAAAAATTCATGTTGCTATAGCTACTTGGGAGTGGGGCTCTTATTTTGATCCAAAACTTAAAGTTGAAGGAATCAAACTAAATATTTCTAATTGGCGAAGACCTGCTCCAAATACAATTCCTTGGGATACAAAAGCTTCAGGTCTTTATATGATCTGTACTTTATCAAAACACGAAGCAGAAAAAGAAGGGTACACCGACTCATTAATGTTAGATCATGATGGAAATGTTGCAGAAGCAACTGGTGCAAATATTTTTTTCAAAGATAAAAATGGAGAAATTCACACGCCTATTCCAGATTCTTTTTTAGACGGAATAACAAGAAGAACAGTAATTGAGATAGCAAAATCTAAGGGTATTAAAGTTCATGAAAGAAAAATAAATCCATCAGAACTTTCTAACTTTGTTGGATGTTTTTTAACTGGTACAGCTGCAGAAGTCACTCCAGTGTCTTGTATTGCAGAAAATCAATTTAAAGTATGTGAAACTATAATTGATTTAAATGAAAGTTATCAAGCCTTGGTAAGAAAGAAAAAAGCCGCTTAATCTTTGTTGTCTTCTGATATCGCGTGATCTATTCCCTTACGCATATAATCATAACCAGTAAAAAGAGTTAAAAATGCAGAAAGCCAAAGAAGAATAATACCAATAGTTTGAGCATTATAATCTTGAAAATTAATAATTTTATTCCCTGTTTCACCCGATAGTAAAAAAGCAATTGATACCATCTGCAAAACAGTTTTTAATTTTGCAAGATTAGATACTGGAAGTTTTATTTGTCCTTTAGCTAAAAATTCTCTTAATCCTGAAATTAAAATCTCACGAGTAAGAATAATTATTGCTGCTATAACTTCATAATTTCTAATAGTGCCATCCATTACCAATAAGATTAATGATGTTGCTACAATAATCTTATCTGCAATTGGATCTAATAATTCACCTAATTTAGACTCTTCACCAAGCATTCGAGCTAACATTCCATCTAAAAAATCAGTGAATGAAGCGACAATAAACAATATTAATGCAGTTAAATCTCCATAAAAACCCGGTAGATAAAAAGCCAAGACAAAGAACGGGACAATTATAATTCGTCCAATTGTTAATATATTTGGAATTTTTTTTAACATAATTATTCGTGAAAAAAGTTATATATCTTTTTTGCAACTTTTTCCTCAACACCTTCTACAGATTTTATTTCATCAAAGCTAGCTGACTCAACAGATCTAGCTGAACCAAAATGGTTTAATAATGCTCTTTTTCTAATAGCTCCAATGCCATCGATTTGGTCTAGCAATGATTTTGATAATCCTTTAGCTCTTTTTGCTCTATGGGAGGTGATTGCAAATCTATGCGCTTCATCTCTAAGTCTTTGCATGAAGAATAAAGTTGGATCATTTTTTTCAAATTTAAAACTTTTACCATTAAAGAAGAAAGTTTCATCTCCGCTGTTTCTAAATTTACCTTTTGCAATAGCTATCATTGGAAGATCATGAAGACCTAATTCATCTAATACTTCTTTTGCTGAGGAATATTGCCCCTTTCCGCCATCAATTAGAATTAAATCAGGAAGCGTTAAATAATTTCCTTTTTCTAAAATTGCCCTTTTAAACCTTCTAGATAAAACTTCTTTAAGCATAGCAAAATCATCTTGTTCAGCTCCTTTTGTTTTAATATCAAATTTTCGATATCTCTTTTTAACAAAACCTTCATTACCAAAAGTAACCATTGCCCCAACACTATTTGTGCCTGAAATATGACTGTTGTCATAAACCTCAACTAAATTGATTGAATTTTTTAGATTGAATTTTTTAGCCACTCCCTCGAATAAGTTTTTATTATTATTTGTTTCATAAAGCTTCCTGTTTAATGACTCCTTTGCATTTTTTTCAGCCATTGCCACGACTTTTGCTTTTGTTCCCTTTTTAGCTGTATTGATAGAAATAGTATTTCCTTCTTTTTTACTCAAAGTTTCTTCTATTAGTTTCTTATCTTTTATGTCGCTGTTGATAATAACTAACTTAGGAACAGTTTTATTTTCATAAAATTGCATTAAGAAAGAAGACATGATTTCAGACACATCTTGATCAGGATCGTGTTTAGGAAAGTATGCTTGATTACCCCAATTTTGTTTTGATCTATAAAAAAATACTTGAATACAAGCTTTGCCAGATTCTTTGTACCCAGCAATTACATCGGCATCAACTAAGTTTGCTTCATTAATTCTTTGAGAGGATTGAATTATATTTAAAGATTTTATTCTATCCCTATAAATTGAAGCTTTTTCAAAATCGAGTTCATCACTAGCAGCCTCCATTTCTTTAGAAAGATTTTTTTGTATATCTCTTGATTTACCAGATACAAATTGAATTGCTTGATCTACTGTTTTTTTATAATCAGATTTATCTATATAACCAACACATGGTCCAGAACATCTTTTAATTTGATACAGTATACATGGTCTTTTTCTATTTTTAAAAGTTCCATCATCACAAACTCTTAGCTGAAATATTTTTTGGAGCATTTTAATTGTCCAGTTGGCAGTACCTGCGGATGCAAAAGGACCAAAATAAAACCCTTCTTTTTCTTTTTTACCTCTATGCTTCATTACTCTTGGCCATTGCTCCTTCTCTCCAATAAATATGAAAGGAAATGATTTATCGTCTTTAAGTAAAATATTAAATTTTGGTTTATGTTTTTTGATTAAATTAGCTTCTAAAAGTAAAGCCTCACTTTCATTTGCGGTAGTTGTGATTTCAATTTTAAAAGTCTGAGATAGCATTCTCTCCGTTCGAATGATGTGATTTTTTTCAGAAACATAACTTTTCAATCTATTAGGTAAATTTTTAGCTTTACCAACATATAGAATATCATCTTTGTGATTAAGCATTCGGTAAACGCCAGGACTTTTAGGAATTAATGGAAGCTCTTTTTTTATTACTTCTTTTCCAAGTTCAGAGCTTTTCATGACTTCTTTTTTTGGTAATTTGGATACCAACAGAGGTACATTCTTTTAATATCTCTAATTTTTCTATTTGCAGCATTATTTTGCCAATACGTTTGTCTTTAAAAAGCACATCAAAAACATCTTCCGCAAGTGTTTCTAAAAAATTATAATGTTTATTTTTAGTAAGCTTTTTGATTAATTTTACTACTTGCCCATAATTGACAATAGATTTGATATCTTTATCACTTGTCGGTTTTTTATCTTCATAGTCAATTTCAAGGCTAAATTTTACTTTTTGAGGTTTTTCTTTCTCAAAATCATAATAACCAAGTTTTAAATCTAAAGTTAGTTCTTTAATAAGAATTTTTTTTTCGTAATTAAAAAGACTTTTATTTTTATCTATTTTTACAATCTTTAAATTATTTTTTTTCATTCTTTTCCTATTACGTCAGGTGTTTGCCAATTTAAATTTTGACCACTATCAATTGCTAACACTTGTCCTGTAATTGAACTGTTTTTGATAAAAAAGTCAACTGCATTGCAAATTTCATTTACATCTACTTGTTTTCTTAAAGGGGTTGCTAAATACTGTTTTTTAAAGTGTTTATCACTTTGTCTTTTATTTTTAATGGTTGGACCAGGAGCAATCCCATTAACTCTTATTTTAGGAGCAAGGCTCATGGCAGTAGTTTTAGTTAAAGTATAAAGGCCAGTTTTACTTATTGTGTAAGAAAAGAAAAAAGGGGTTAATTTAAATACTCTTTGATCTATTATATTAATAATATTGTTATTTTTACCCTTAATATTTTTTGCAAATTCTTTAGACAATAATGCAGGTGTTCTTAAATTTGTTCTCAAATGTTTGCCCCAACTATCAGTAGTAAAATTTTCCAATTTATCATTTTCAAATAGTGATGCGTTATTAATTAAACAGTCAAAATATTTTAATTTTGATTTTGCATATTTGACTATTTTATTAACATCAACTTCTTTACTTAAATCTCCTTTAACTAAGTAAATTTTAGTGCCGTTTTTTTCTAATTCTTTCCTTAAGCTTTCAGCTTTAGATTTTGATTTATTATAATGGATTAATATTTCTTTATTGGGACCAGATAATTTTTTTGCAATTGCGGCACCAATTCTAGTAGCACCTCCAGTAATTATTATTTTATTTGCTTCCATTTTTTTTTACCTTTTTGTGCTCTTGTACCCGGTAGTCCCATTGTGGATCTACCTTTTGGATAAATTTTATTTTTAGAACTATATTTTTTTACCTTTGGATTTAAAGTAATTTCTAGTTCAGAAGCCTCTAGTTTTCTAATTTCATCTCTAATTTTTGCAGCTTCTTCAAATTCAAGGTTAGTGGCAGATTCTTTCATTCTCTTATTAAGAGCCTTTAGGTGTTTTTTAAGATTTCCACCTATATTTTCATCAGTTCCAACTTTGACGTAATCTTTTTCATAGACACTCTCTAAAACATCACCAATTTCTTTTTTAATGCTGGTTGCATTAATTTTGTGTTTTTTGTTATAAGCAACCTGAATAGATCTTCTTCTATCTGTTTCTTTAATCGCATTTTTGATACTCTTTGTCTCTTTATCTGCATAAAGAATAACTCTACCGTCTAGATTTCTAGCAGCTCTTCCAATTGTTTGTATTAATGAAGTTTCTGATCTTAAAAACCCTTCCTTGTCTGCATCTAAAATTCCAACTAATGCACACTCAGGTATATCAAGTCCTTCTCTTAAAAGATTAATTCCAACCAAAACATCAAACACACCTAGTCTTAGATCTCTCATGATTTCTATACGCTCCAAGGTGTCGATATCAGAGTGCATATATCTCACTTTAATACCATTTTCATGAAGGTATTCTGTTAAGTCTTCGGCCATTTTTTTTGTTAAGGTAGTTACCAGTACTCTATAATTGTTATTGATTACTTTTATGCATTCATGCATCAAATCATCAACTTGGTTTTTAGCAGGCTTTATTTCTACTGGAGGATCAATCAACCCTGTTGGTCTAATAACTTGTTCTACATATTTATTTTTTGTTTGTTTTAACTCCCAAGGACCTGGTGTTGCTGACACAAAAACGGTTTGAGTTCGCATTGCATCCCATTCTTCAAATTTAAGTGGTCTATTATCCATACAAGAAGGTAATCTAAACCCATATTCTGCAAGATTACTTTTTCTAGATCTATCTCCTTTGTACATTCCATTTAACTGAGGAACTGTTACGTGACATTCATCTACAAAAATTAAAGTATTATCAGGGAAATATTCAAATAGAGTAGGAGGGGGCTCACCAGGTTTTCTACCAGATAAAAACCTTGAGTAGTTTTCAATTCCAGCACAAGAACCAGTTGCTTCGATCATTTCTAAATCAAATTTAGTTCTCTCCTCTAATCTTTGCGCCTCGAGTAATTTATTTTGTTCTTTGAATTTTTTTAATGTTGCTTCTAATTCTCTTTTAATTTTAATTATAGCTTGCTCAATTGTTGGTTTTGGAGTGATGTAGTGACTATTTGCATAAACTTTAATAACATCAAGTTCATTTACCAAATCTCCTGTTAAGGGATCAAACTCTTCTATTTTTTCTAACTTATCTCCAAATAAACTTAATCTCCAAGCACGGTCTTCTAAGTGTGATGGAAAAATTTCTAAGTACTCGCCCCTAGCTCTAAAAGTTCCTCGATAAAAATTTTGATCATTTCTTTTGTATTGAAGCGCTACTAAAGATTTTATTAATTCTTCTCTGTTATAATCGTAATTAGTTTTTAGGCTTAAAGTCATTTTACTGTAAGCTTCAACCGAGCCTAATCCATAAATACAAGAGACACTTGATACAATGATAACATCATCACGTTCTAAAAGTGATCTTGTTGCTGAGTGACGCATTCGATCAATTTGCTCATTAATTGACGCTTCTTTTTCAATATAAGTGTCTGATCGTGGAACGTACGCTTCAGGAGTATAATAGTCATAGTAGGATACAAAATATTCAACAGCATTATCAGGAAAGAAAGATTTCATTTCTCCGTACAGTTGAGCTGCTAATGTTTTGTTGGGTGCAAGAATAAGTGCTGGTCTATTTGTTTTTTCAATAACCTGAGCCATAGTAAAAGTTTTTCCAGACCCAGTTACACCAAGTAAAACCTGGCTAAGTTGATCCTTGTTAGCACCATTTACCAACTGTTTTATAGCCTCAGGTTGATCACCAGCAGGTTTAAAATCAGTTTTCATTTGAAACTTTTTTCCACCCTCTAGTTTAGGGCTTATTGCAGGATTTTTATTCTGCACAGCTGTAATTAGATCTTGATAAGTGTTCTGCATTATTTATAAAACTATTAGATTAAAATTATATTTCAATGAGCATAATATCAGACAGTTTAAAAAAGATTAAACCATCGCCGACGATTGCTGTAACTCAAAAAGCAAGAGAATTAAAGGCTGCTGGTAAAGATGTAATAGGTCTTGGTGCAGGAGAGCCTGATTTTGATACACCAGATAATATCAAAAAAGCTGCTATTAAAGCCATTAATGACGGAGACACTAAATATACAGCAGTTGATGGAACACCAGCTTTAAAACAAGCAATCGTAGAAAAATTTAAAAAAGAAAATAATTTAGATTATACAACTGATCAAGTTACAGTTGGAGCAGGAGGAAAGCATGTAATTTATAATGCAATGATGGCAACTCTTAATGAAGGAGATGAGGTTATTGTTCCAGCTCCTTATTGGGTTTCTTATCCCGATATGGTTTTGTTAGCAGGTGGAACTCCAATTATTTTAGAGTGTAATGAAAAACAAGGATTTAAAATTAATCCAACTGAATTAGAAAAATCTATAACTCCAAAAACTAAATGGATTATATTAAACTCACCTTCAAATCCAACAGGTGCTTGTTATACAGAAGAAGATGTTAGAGAGATTGCAAAAATTTTAGAAAAAAATCCACATGTTTATATTTTAAGTGATGATATTTATGAGCATGTAACTTATGAGGGTTTTAAATTTTTCACCATCGCTCAAATTGATAGTTTAAAAGATAGAGTGTTAACTATGAATGGTGTAAGTAAAGCTTATTCAATGACTGGTTGGAGAATAGGATATGCAGCTGGTCCAAGAGATATCATTAAAGCAATTGCAAAAATTCAATCACAGTCAACAACTAATCCATCTTCAATTAGCCAAGCAGCTGCAGTTGAAGCATTGAGTGGAAAACAAGATTTTATAAAAGAAAGAGCGACTTCTTTTCAAGAGAGAAGAGACTTTGTTGTTAAAGCATTAAATGAAATTGATGGAATTGAATGTTTAAATCCTGATGGTGCATTTTATGTTTTTCCAAGTTGCAAAGGTTTAATGGGTAAAAAAGATTCAGATGGAAATGAATTAAAAACAGATACTGATTTTGTTCAATCTTTATTAGAGAACAGTGGCATAGCAGTTGTTCAAGGTTCTGCGTTTGGCTTAGAAGGTTTTTTTAGAATTTCTTATGCTACTTCAATGGAAAACCTTAAAAAAGCTTTAGAGAAAATATCTTCTTTTTGTAAAAGTCTTAACTAGGTTTTTGTTTTCCCCACATTTCAAAATATTTACCTTTTTCTAATAATAAACTCTCATGCGTCCCTTGTTCAATAATGGCACCCTGATCAAGAACAATAATATTATCAGCATTTGCAGCTGTAGATAGTCGGTGAGCAATTATTAAAGTTGTTTTACCTTTAGAGATATTTTCTAGATTTTTTTGAATTTCTTTTTCTGTACTAGTATCTAATGCAGATGTTGCTTCATCAAAGAAAAATATTTTGGGATTTTTTAGAATCGTTCTTGCAATAGCAACTCTCTGTTTCTCTCCACCAGATAATTTCAACCCTCTTTCTCCCACTATTGTTTCATAACCATCTGGTAAAATTGTTATAAAATCGTGTATATCTGCATTTTGTGCGGCACTAATAACCTCCTCTTTAGTAGCACCAGTATTACCGTAAGCTATATTATAATAAATTGTGTCATTAAATAAGACAGTGTCTTGTGGGACTACACCAATAATTTTTCTTAAAGAGTTTTGAGAAATTTTATTTACATTTGTATTGTTAATAAAAATATTTCCCTCTTTTGGATCATAAAACTTGAATAACAGTCTACTTATTGTTGATTTACCAGCACCAGTTGGCCCTACGATGGCTACTTTTTTTCCATTAGGAACAGTAAATGTAATATTTTTAATGATAGTTCTTCTTATATCGTAATCAAAACTAATGTTTTCAAATCTAATTTCTGCATCGTTACTTTGGGGTATATCATTTAGATCATTATTTGTTGTTGGGGCAACTTCCAATAAGCTAAACATGTTTTCCATATCAGTCAATGCTTGCCTGATTTCTCTATAAACAGAACCCAACCAATTCAATGGCTGATATAATTGGAGCATGTACGCATTAATTACAACAAAACCACCAATATCAATTTCTCCACTTTTGATCCCATAAACTGACATCACCAACATAATAGTAATACCCACCATTATGATAAATGTTTGAGCTATGTTTAACAGTGAAAGAGAATGTCTACTTTGATTTGCTGCTAACTCATATTCTTCTAATGATTGATCAAGTCTATTTGCCTCAAAGTTCTCATTATTAAAATATTTAACTGTCTCAAAGTTCAATAAACTATCAATCATTTTAGTGCTTACATCGTTATCAGCTTGGTTCATTCTTTTTCTAAATACATTTCTCCATTCAGTAATCTTAAAAGTTAAGAAAGAATAAAGGCCAATAGTTACAAGCGTTACTACAGCATACCATGGGCCATATAGATAAAACAAAATTCCAGAAACCAAGAACACTTCAAAGAAAGTAGGGGCAATATTAAACAAGACATATCTTAGGAGAAAATCTATTCCTTTAGTTCCCCTGTCGATATATTTTGCTAGTGCACCTGTCTGTCTATTTAAATGAAATTGTAAGGATAGATTGTGAAGATGTTGGAACATTGTCAAAGATATTTGTCTAATAGAATGCTGGGAAACTTTTGAAAATAAGGCGTCTCTAATTTCAACAAATGTAAAAGCAATTACTCTTGTGACACCATAGCCAACTACTAAAGCAATTGGTACTAGCATAAATAGATTAATGCCTGAACTTAATTCTGTCAGAGAGTTTACCGCACTACCCAATACTAAAGGAGTACTAACACTTGCTATTTTTGCTAAAACTAATGAAACAACCGCAAAACTAACTCGTATCCTTAAATCTTTTCTTTTTTTAGGCCACAAATAAGGAAGCAACAGTTTAAAAGTTTTAATGTATTTACCTTTTTTCACAATCTAGGTATAGCTGATTAGCAATATTTTGTAATAAGCAAATTAGATCTTATAATTAATTAAAAGATGATATTTAAAATAAAAAAGCAATAATGAAAACAGCATTATTATTTGGCTCATCCGGTTTGGTGGGAGGCCACCTACTTAATCAATTAATTAACGATAATAAATATTCTAAATTAAAGTTATTTATACGTAAAGATCCTGAAATTAGTGATCCAAAAGTAGAGGTTATTAAGACTAATTTTAATAATTTACAAAATCACAAAGAGGATATCAAGGGAGATGATTGCTTCTTTTGTATTGGTACAACAAAACAAAATTCACCTGATAAAAATGAATATCGAAGAGTAGAACTTGATATGCCTAAAGAAATTGCTCAAATTGCTAAATTAAACTCAGTAAATTCATTTGTTTTTGTCTCATCTGGTTATGCAGATCCAAAAAGTTCAGGAGATTATTTAAAGTTCAAAGGAGAAGTTGAAGAGGAATTAAAAAAGCTTAACTTTCCAAAACTTGGAATTATGAGACCTTCTTTTCTATTGGGTGATAGAAAAGAAAAGAGAATAGGAGAGAAAATAGGAATTTTTATATTTAAACTATTTTCTCCACTATTTTTAGGCCCTATAAAAAAAATGAAACCTATTCATTCAGCAACTGTTGCAAAAGCTATGATTAGGACTGCAAATGAAAACCTAGAAAAAAATATCTTTGAGTCAAACGAAATAGCTGAATTAGTTTTAAACTAACCCTAATCTTACAACAGATTTAGCAGTTTCAGATATACATCCTTTTGCAGGATTAAATTTTAATCCTAATAATTCTTCAGCATAACTTGTGTCAGTTTGCATTGTGATCCCAAGGTCTGGAATCATTGTTTTTGCACTTGAGTCTAAGTAGCTAAACAATTTAACCATAAAATTTGGAAGATGTTTTTTTGGAAGTTTTTTTGCATATTCTGGCATTGCTTCAGCCATTATTTGAGATAGCTCAATTAGAGTTTTTACTTCTTTGCCTACAATTAATCTTCGTCCACCAACATTATTATTGCCAATACAAGCAACGTGTGCTTGTGCTATATCCTTTACATCAGAAATTAAAACTCCCCACTTAGGTGCTGCAGGAAATTTGCCTTTTAGAAACTGTCTAACATATTCAATTGAAGTTCCTCCCTTTTTATCTAATGCATCACCAAATACTCCCCCAGGACAAATAGTAGTGAACTTATTTTTTAATCCCTTGCCATTCATAAATTCCCAAGCAAGCCTTTCAGCTTTTGTTTTTGATAAAAAGTAGTCAGTTACCCCCTCTGTCCAATTTTCATCTGTCCAATCATTTTCTCCAAATGTATAAGGGTTACTTCTGTTTGGCTTTCTAAACATTGCAACAATCGAAGAAGTTTTAATTATCTGTTCTACATTTGCATTAACACCAGCTTTTAAAACTCTTAACGTTCCATCTACAGCAGGTGCCAATAAACTATCTCTATTATTTGAAACTTTGTAAGGAAAAGGTGAAGCAATGTGCATTATATATTTGCACTCTTTAGCAGCTTCATTCCATCCATCATCTTTTAAAAGGTCCAATTCAACAAATGACAATTTTTCAGTTGATGCATATTTGCTTATAGTTTCTTTTGTTTGATCAATAAGTTCCTTATTTCTAACTGTTCCTAAAACTTCATATCCTGCATTTAATAATTCTATTGCAGTATGTTTTGCTATCCATCCACTTATTCCAGTTAATAATACTTTATTTGTCATTTTGATGGTCCTTTTAATTAAATTTATGTTTTGGTACATATGAACATAAATAATCTTTTATCAACTAATTATAAGCTTACTAGTCACTTTAATGTTACTTAAATCATGACTGGTCATTTTTTGTTATTTGATTACAAAAGAGATATGGAAAAAATTAATAAAAAACAATCATGTCCTTTTTCAAACGTTATGAAATTATTAGGAGGTAAATGGAAAATTTTTATTATCCTAAGAATCTATGAAAATAAGAAAATAAGATTTAATATGCTTAAAAAAACAGTAACTAATATTAGTTCTCAGGTTTTGGTAAGAAAACTTTATGAAATGAGAAAAGATGGTTTAGTTGTTAAAATTATAAATAAATCTCAAAACGTAGAATATAAATTAAGTGAATTTGGAAATTCGGTGATACCCATAATATCTGCTTTAAAAAAATGGAGCCTAGGTAGAAAAAAAGAAATTTCCAAAATAGTAAATATCTAAATTAGTGAGATAGGAATTTTTCGGCTTCTAATGCTGCCATACAACCCATTCCTGCAGCTGTAACGGCTTGTCTAAAAGTTTTATCTTTAACGTCTCCTGCAGCATAAACTCCAGGGACATTGGTTTCGGTAGAATCTGGTTTAGTTAATAAATAACCTTCTTTATCCATATCTAACTGTTCTTTAAATAAAGCTGTTGCAGGATCATGACCAATTGCAATAAATAAACCATCAATTTTCATTTCTTCTACATTGTTAGTTTTTAAATTTTTAACTTTAATCCCTGTAACATTTTTGGGTTCACCGTCACCAATTACTTCATCGACAGCACTATCCCAAATGATTTCAATTTTTTTATTTTCCATTAATTTCTTTTGAAGCATCTTTTCAGCTCTTAACTCATCTCTTCTATGGATTAGTTTTACCTTTGATGCAAATTTTGTAAGAAACATTGCTTCTTCAACAGCAGCATTACCGCCACCAACAACAGCAACTTCTTTATCTTTAAAAAAGAAACCATCACATGTAGCACATGCAGAAACTCCAAAGCCTCTAAATTTTTGTTCAGATTCTAAATTTAACCATCTAGCTTGAGCGCCAGTTGATATAATTATACTATCTGCAGTATATTTTTGACCACTATCACCAACTGCTTCAAACGGTGTAGATTTTAAATTTACAGATGAAATATGATCTTCAATCATTTCAGTTCCAACAGCTTTAGCTTGATCTCTCATTTGATCCATCAACCAAGGACCCTGAATTACATCAGCAAAACCAGGAAAATTTTCTACATCTGTTGTCGTAGTTAATTGTCCACCAGGAGCTGATCCATAAACTAAAACAGGACTTAACATTGCTCGAGCAGCATAAACAGCGGCAGTGTATCCGGCTGGACCGGATCCAATTATTAACACTTTTGTGTGTTTTGTTGGATTATCACTCATACAAAAGTTATATAAGGATAAATGGCAAAATTAAAAGGGATATTATTGACCGAAGGTATGCATGGCATGATCAGTCAAGTAGAAGGTTTGGCTAAAGCCTTGGATATAGATTTTACACACCACAAGGTTGAACTAAATCATTTTTGGAAATTAATTCCTCCAAATCTTAGCCCAGTTTCACAGCGTGTTTTTAAAAAAATTAATCATGATGATTTTGATGTGATCATCTCATGTGGACGTAAAAGTGTTATTCCTTCAATTCACTTAAAGAATACAGCAAACAAAAAAGCATTTAATATTCACATTCAAGATCCAAAAGTAGATTTAAATCATTTTGATTTTATTGTTGCTCCAGAGCATGATGGAATAGAAGGTGACAATGTAATTAGCACAAAGGGTGCCATTCATTACCTTACTGAAAACGAGATTAATGAAAATAAAGATTATTTGAATTCATTTATTAAAAAAGATGAAAGAAAAATTTGGACTTTAATATTAGGTGGTCCAACAAAGTATTATGACTATTCAACAAAAAATATGAAACATATTTTTACATCTCTATACAAATTATTAAAAAAACATGATTTTCAATTAGTAGTAATTCCATCGATGAGAACACCAATTAATACCATTCATTATGCCAAAGAATTTTTTGGAGATAATCACACAATTATAATGGATGTTGATAAAAAAGCATATTTATCAGCTTTAGCAATATCTGAGAATATTATTGTTACATGTGACTCAAGTTCAATGATTTCTGAAGCAGCTTTAACTGGTAAGCCGATTTATATTGCGAGTATTTTACCAAAAAAAAATGACAAAAGATTTCAAAAATTTAGAAATCTATTTAGAGAATTGAATATAATTAGAAATTTAGGTGAAGAAGTAGAAAATTGGAACTATCTAAAGCTTGATGAAACGAATAGAGTAGCGAATATTATCAAACAGAAAATTAATTGTTAATGTCATTTTTAAATTCAATTCAAACTCAATCTAAGAAACACAATTTCCCTTTTGATCATTGGGAATATCATAATGCACTTACAGATGGAGCTATAGAAGAAATAGTTAAAGCTGATATTCCTGATGTGAGTAAGCACAATCTTAACTATGATGGAACCAGAGCAATTGATGGTGGTGCTGCTGAGTTTAGAGAAGGAATAGCTTCCGGAGGTGAAGCAATAAAGTTTAGATGTTTTGTAACAAAAGAAAATGAAAAACAATTCCCTCACTTGGTTGAATTTATTAACGAACTACAATCTAAAGAAGTACATCAGACTATCTCAAAAATGATCAATAAAGATTTATCAAACTCATATGTTAGAGTTGAGGTTATCTGTGATCGAGAAGGATTTTGGTTAAAACCTCATTGCGATATTAAAGAAAAGCTGATGTCAGGGTTGATTTTTGTAAATAATGCAAATGAATCTGAGGATCTTGGAACGGACTTTTACAACGAAAAATTAGAAAAGGTCAAAACGGTTCCTTATAAAAATAACTATGGATACATGTTTACTAGTGGGCCAAACACTTGGCACGGGATGGAGAAGAAGACGATAGTTAAAGAAAGACGTTGCATTCAGGTAAATTATGTCACTTTCCCTACAGATTGGAAGGTCGAGTGACTTTTTACTGCCAATCACATGTATCTAATGATCACAATAGGTGTTAGAGTTAGTTTTTAAATACTGCCAGAC
This sequence comes from Candidatus Pelagibacter sp., assembly GCA_028227525.1. The sequence continues at coordinate 92,375 of JAOJAE010000001.1, forward strand.
AAAACAAATATTCTCTACCTAGGCAATAACTTTTAGAAATAAATTAATTAAGATAATTCATTATTTGGAAGCAAATAATGGAAGAAATTCATTATGATTATAAAAAATATAACCGAGCAAACATTGCCATTGGCAACAAATATTCTACCTTTAAAGAAAAATAACGTTTTTAGTATTAAAATTGATAAATCAATTGAGATAGTTGTGGTTCCTAATTTTGGCATAAAAAATTCTCATCAACCAAATGTTGGAATTATTTTGGAAGAAATTAAAATTTTAAAAATTTTATCTAAAAGATACAAAAGTGTATCAATAACTACAATTACTTCAAAAAAAGATTTAGAGAAATTAGTAATTAGAAAACCTGATTTAGTTTTCTCAGGTGTTAAATATTTTTTATTTAAAAACAAAAAAATTTGGCTCAATGATTATCTAGATTTATATGAAATTCCATATATTGCATCAAATGTTGCTGCACTTAATAATGAAAGCGATAAAAATCGAGCTAAAAAAATTATGCAAATTGCAAAAATTAAGACTGCTGATTTTTTTATTACAAATCCTGGTGAATATTTAACTAAAAGCTCAATTCCATTAAATTTTCCTCTCTTTATAAAACCAGTCAAAGGTGGTGACAGTATAGGAGTTGATAAAAATTCGATTGTACTTAATTTTAAAAGTTTTAAAGCAAAAGTTTTAGATATTAAGATTAATCAAAACTCATCTTCTTTGGTAGAAACCTATTTGGCTGGTAAAGAATATAGTGTAGGTATTTTTGAAGACAGTATTGATGGAACTATAACAGCTATGCCTATAGAAATTATAGTTAAAAAAAATGTTAATGGTCATTGCATTTTAGATTTTGATGTAAAAAAAAATGATGAAGAAAAAGTAATTCCAGTTACTGATATTAAAATTTTTAATAAAATTTCAAAAATAGCAAAAGTTTCATTTAAAGCTTTGGGAGGTAAATCATTTGGTAGAATTGATATTAAAATGGATCACCTTGGTGTTCCTCATTTTATAGAAGCAAATTTAATGCCAGGTCTTCGAAAAGGATACTTTTACAGATCATGCTTGTTAAATCTTGATATGAGCTATGATGATATGATCTTTAATATTGCAAATACTGGGCTATCTTCCCATTAAATATCTTGAAGCGAAGTAACTTCTAATTTTTTAGTTTTGAGAGATTTGATAGCTTGCAAGCATGCTTGAGCAGTAGACATGTTTGTGCAATAGGGAACTTTATTCTTAAGTGTTGCTCTTCTAAGTGCTATTGCATCATTTAGTCTATGTTCAGAGTTTCCACCCCCTGTATTAATTACCAAAGCAATTTTTTTAGAGTCTAAAACATCAACAATGTGTGGAGATCCACTACTTACTTTATTTATAATCTTACACTTCATTCCATGTTTTTGAATATATTCTGCCGTTCCTCTTGTTGCGCATAATGTAAAATTTAGTTTGATAAGCTCTTTAGCTAAATCAATTCCCTCATCTTTGTGAGAGTCTTTTAATGATACAAACGCTAACCCTTCTTTTGGTAATGAGTTAGCTGCTGCAATTTGACTTTTGGCAAAAGCCATACCAAAGTCTTTATCAAATCCCATCACTTCACCAGTTGATTTCATTTCAGGTCCTAAAAGTAAATCACTATTAGGAAATTTATTAAAAGGAAATACTGCTTCTTTAACAGCATACATTCCTTTAGATTTATCTTTTAAATTAAAATTAGATAATTTTTCACCAGCCATAACTCTTGATGCTATTTTAGCAAGAGGAAGACCTTTTGCTTTAGATACAAATGGTACAGTTCTACTTGCTCTAGGGTTTACTTCGATAACATAAATCTCATCTTTTTTGATAGCAAATTGAATATTCATGAAACCTTTAACTTTTAAAGCTAAAGCTAATTTCTTAGTTTGATTTTCTATTTCTTTAATTAAGAACGGTTTAATTGAAACTGGAGGCAAACTACAGGCAGAGTCCCCAGAGTGAATGCCGGCTTCTTCAATGTGCTGCATAATGCCAGCTACATGAACTTGTTTTCCATCAGAAATTGCATCAACATCAACTTCCATTGCATGATCGATAAATTTATCAATTAAAATTGGATTTTCCTCAGCTGCTTTAAAAGCTTCTTCAACAAAGTTTTTAAGCTGGCTTTTTTCGTGAACAATTTCCATTGCTCTTCCACCTAATACGTAAGAAGGTCTAACCATCAATGGTAAACCAATTTTTTCGGCTATTTTAATTGCTTCCTTATAGGTTTTAGCAATTCCACTTTCAGCTTGTTTTAACTTTAATTTGTTGAGTAGGTTTCTAAATCTATCTCTGTCTTCTGCTAAATCAATTGATGTGTATTGCGTCCCTAAAATTGGCAGCTTGTTATCATGTAAAAATTTAGCAAGCTTAATTGGAGTTTGGCCACCAAATTGCGCAATAACTCCAATAAGGTTTCCTTTTTCTTTTTCTTTTTTGATTATATTAAAGACGTATTCTTCTTTAAGAGGCTCAAAGTATAATCTATCGCTAGTATCATAGTCTGTTGATACTGTTTCAGGGTTACAGTTGACCATGATTGTTTCAAAACCTGCGTCTTTCAATGCAAAACTAGCCTGACAACAGCAATAATCAAACTCTATTCCTTGTCCTATTCTGTTAGGTCCGCCACCTAAAATAATAATTTTTTTCTTTGAAGATGGATCCGCCTCACATTCTGAATTAATTGAAAAATTACGCTGATATGTTGAATACATATATGGAGTAAACGATTTAAATTCAGCTGCACAGGTATCAACCTTTTTAAATACAGGTAGTATTTTAAGCGCTGTTCTTTTTCGTCTAACAGCATCTTCAGACGTATTAGTTAGCTCTGATAGTTTTTTATCAGAAAAACCTATTGATTTAATTCGGTTAAATTCATTAAAATCTTTGGGTAAACCTTTATTTTTAATCTTAGTTTCATTATCTACAATTTCTTTGATTTGCTCTAAGAACCATGGATCAATCTTAGATAAAGCAAATATTCTCTTTAAATCAAACTTTTTTCTAATTGCTTCTGCAACTAACAAAATTTTATTTGGTATGTTTTCTTTAAGTTTTTTTTCAATTTGTTTTTTATTTAAATCAAATATTCTATCCAATCCTGAAAAACCAGTTTCAAGAGAAACCAATGCTTTTTGAAGCGACTCTTTAAAGTTTCTTCCAATTGCCATTGCTTCTCCAACAGATTTCATAGATGTTCCTAAGGTTGCAGGTGAAGTTGAAAACTTTTCAAATGTAAATCTTGGAATTTTAGTTACCACATAATCAATACTTGGTTCAAATGATGCAGGGGTTACTTTTGTAATTTCATTTTTTAATTCATCTAATGTGTATCCAACAGCAAGTTTTGCAGCAACTTTTGCAATTGGAAATCCAGTTGCTTTTGATGCAAGCGCTGATGAACGAGATACTCTTGGGTTCATTTCAATTACAACCATTCGTCCATTTTTTGGATTAATTGCAAATTGAACATTTGATCCACCTGTTTCAACTCCAATTTTTCTTAAACATGCAATTGAGGCATTTCTCATTACTTGATATTCTTTATCGGTTAATGTGAGAGCAGGGGCGACAGTTACAGAGTCACCAGTATGTATTCCCATTGGATCAATATTTTCGATAGAGCAGATTATAATACAGTTATCTTTCTTATCCCTTACAACTTCCATCTCAAATTCTTTCCAGCCCTCTAAGCATTCTTCAACTAGCACTTGGCTAACAGGCGACTCGTGTAATCCACTTTTAATTATTTTAAGATATTCTTTTTCGTTTTTAGCTATACCTCCACCTAGACCTCCAAGAGTGAACGCAGGTCTTATGATTGCAGGTAAACCGATTTTCTTTAAAACTTTAGGTGATTGATTAATATTGTTTACGATTTCAGATTTAGGTAGATCTAAACCGATATCAATCATGTTTTTTCTAAATTTCTTTCTATCCTCAGCATTTGAGATAGCTTTAGAGTTAGCCCCAATTAATTCTATTTTGTATTTTTTAAGAATTCCTTTTTTCTCAGCTTCCATTGCAAGGTTAAGGGCTGTTTGGCCACCCATAGTTGGAAGAATTGCATCTGGTTTTTCTTTTTTAAGAATTTTCTCTAAAACCTCTAAAGTAATTGGCTCAATATAAGTCTTGTCTGCAACATCAGGATCAGTCATGATCGTTGCTGGGTTTGAGTTAATTAAAACAACTTTATAACCCTCATCTCTTAGAGCTTTGCATGCTTGTGTTCCTGAATAATCAAATTCACAAGCTTGCCCAATAATAATTGGACCTGCTCCAACCACTAATATTTTTTTAAGATCTTTTCTTCTTGGCATTTTTTTTCATGTTGTTAATAAACTCTTGAAATAAATAAACACTGTCTTGAGGTCCTGGATTTGACTCAGGGTGATATTGAACAGAAAATACTGGTTTGTTTTTTAGTTTTATTCCCTCGATACTGTTATCAAATAAAGACTTATGAGTAATCTCAATATTTTTAGGTAAATTTTCTTTTATCACTTCAAAACCATGGTTTTGACTGGTGATTTCTACATTATCATGAATTAAATTTTTAACAGGATGGTTCGCACCTCTATGACCAAGTTTCATTTTTTTTGTTTTACCACCCAATGTAAGTGCAAGTATTTGATGGCCTAAACAGATACCAAATATTGGTAAATTCTTTTTAATTAAATCTTTAATTATATTAATTGCATATTTTCCAGTTGCAGCCGGATCTCCTGGACCATTAGACAAAAATACTCCATTTGGTTTAAGTGCTAAAATTTTATCTGCTAAAGTTTTGCAAGAAACAACAGTTACTTTACAATTAAAGTCTGAAAAATATCTTAAAATGTTTTTTTTTATTCCATAATCAATTGCAACCACATGAAATGAATTTTTGTTATTTTTTTTATATCCTGTTTCTTTTTTCCAAGTTTTAAGACCTTTCCAAATATAGTTTTTTGGTGTTGTAACTTTTTCTGCAAGATCAAGATTTTTCAGTCCACTCCATTTAATTGTTGAGTTAGTTAATTTACTAATATTAAATTTAGCAGTTTTAGAATAAGCGATAGTTCCTTTTGGGGCACCATTGTCTCTTATGAAATTAGTTAAACTTCTGGTATCTAAACCTGTAATTCCAACTATTTTATTTTTCTTTAGCCAGGCATCTAAATGTTGAAAAGATCTGTAATTTGATGGCGATGTTATTTCTGAATTAAATATTACACCTTTTGTCCAAATTTTATCTGACTCGTAATCTTCTTTATTAGTTCCAACATTACCAATGTGAGGGAAAGTAAAGTTTATAATTTGTCCAGCATAAGATGGATCTGATATTATTTCTTGGTAACCTGTAAGAGAAGTATTGAAGCAAACTTCTCCAGTCGCTTCTCCTTGATAACCAATTCCTATTCCTTTAAAAACCTTCTTATTTTCAAGAACTAAAACGCCTGTACTGATTTGTGAATTTTTTGAGTTAGTTTTTTTTGCTTTTTTGATCAATTACAACTCATGAGTTAAAGGTTAATACAATAATTGCATTATTATCGCAACAGAGATGTATTATAAAATTGTAAAAAAACAATTTTTCTTTTGAAGAATTTTTTCTTTGCAGTAGATTAAAAAAATTATGGCATTAAAAGAAACCATCGAAACAGAATATAAAAACGCTTTAAAAGCTAAAGATAAAACTAAAATATCAACCTATAGGTTAATATTATCTTCAATTAAAGATTTAGACATTGTGAACAGATCAGGTCCAAATAAAAAGGACACGGATGACGAGGATATTAAGAAGCTTTTAAAAAAAATGGTCAAGCAAAGAGCCGAATCGATAGATATCTATAAGAAAAATAACAGGACAGATCTTTTAGAAGTTGAGCAAAATGAACTTGATATTTTATCAGGTTTTTTACCAAAACAAATTGGTGAAGAGGAAACTAAGAAATTATGTGGAGAAGTAATTGCTAAACTTGGAGCAAGTTCAATTAAAGATATGGGCAAAGTAATGGGTGAGTTAAAAAAAACACATGCTGATGAAATTGATTTTGCAAAAGCAGGCCCACTAATTAAGGAATTATTGAATAGTTAATGAAATACCCAAAAGAGTACCTTGAAGAGATTAAAACAAGGCTCAAAGTTTCAACAGTTGTATCTAAGTCAGTTTCTTTAAAGAAAAGAGGTAAGGAATATGTTGGCTTATCTCCATTTAAAACAGAAAAAACTCCATCTTTTACTGTTAATGATGAAAAGGAATTTTATCATTGTTTTGCAACATCGGAGCATGGAAATATCTTTGATTTTGTGATGAAAACTCAAAATTTAAAATTTGGTGAAGCTGTTAAACACTTGGCTCAATTAGCAGGCATGCAACCTTATATGTTTTCAAAGCAAGATGAGGAAAGAGAAAAAAAATGGAAAGAGTATCTATCAATCTATAGCCATTATGTTGATTTTTATCACGGCGAGTTATTAAAAAATGAAAGATACTCAAATGCTAGGGACTATTTAAAAAATAGATCATTAGGTAAAGAAGAAGTTAAAAAATTTAAGATTGGTTATATAGAAAAAAATCCTAGTTTTTTTGAAAAACTTAAAGACGAATTTAGTGAACAAGCTTTAGTAGAAAGTGGATTATTTTATTTAGATGAAAAAAAGAAAACATATGTTGAAAGATTTAGAGGTAGATTAATTTTTCCAATTAACAATATCTCTGGACAGCCAATTGCTTTAGGTGGAAGAATAATAGAAAATTTAGATTATTTAGCAAAATATATTAATTCACCAGAAACAATTTTTTTCAAAAAGGGCTCAAACCTATATAACCTAGATTTAGCTAGAAAATTATCTAACAAATTAGATCATATTTATTTAGTTGAAGGATATATGGATGTTGTTGGTCTGAGTAAAAACGGAATTGAAAATGTAGTTGCAAACCTTGGTACTTCTTTAACTGATAAGCAAATCTTAACTTTAAATCAATTCTTTGACGACATTATAATTTGTTTTGATGGTGATGAAAGTGGGTACAAAGCTGCTCTTAGAGCTGCCGAAAACTCTATTAGAGAATTGAAACCTGAAAAACAAATATCTTTTTTGTTTTTACCAGACAAAGAAGATCCTGATAGTTATGTCAATAAACATGGTAAAAACTATTTTGTAGATTTTACAAAACAAAGCAAACTGTCTATTCATCAATTTATTTTTAGTCACTATAAAAAACAGACTGAAAATAATCCTTCTTCGATGGCAATATTTGAAAAAAAACTTAGATCTATCGCTAATACTATCAAAGATGATTTTATTAAAAAGTACGTTCTTGAATATTTTTTAGAAAAAATTGCAGAATTAACTCCTCACTCTAATCAAAAAAGAAAACAATTTTATGTTAAAAAAACTAAATCACTTGACTCAACCAAAAAATATTTTAATGAAAGTCAGTCTATATCAGGTGTGGAGTTAAAAGAGTTTTCTTTACTATATTTACTTCTTAATAATCTATCATTTTTTCAAGCAAATATTCATTTAGTTGAAAATATAAAGCTATTCACAGAAATAAATAAGCAAATATTTAAATCTATAATAGAGAGATTAAAGTCTGGCGAACAAATTAGTATTGAAGATTTAAATTTAGACAAACAACTGCTAGATAAAATAAATAAGTTTGCTCCAATCAAGCATATTCTTAAAAATAAACTTGATAATGATGATCAAGTGATTGAACTACTAGATGATATCTCTAAAGATTTATTTAATTATGACCTTGAGTTCAGAATCCAAGAATTAGAATCAAGGTTTTCAAAAGATATGAGCGAAACAACATTTAATGAGCTAAAAGAGCTTAAAAACGAAAGAAAAATCAACTAATCTCAACAAATTAGCAATGGATTTTTGTTAATTTGATATTATATAAGTCTCTCAAACTTATATTGCTGTGGAAAGAATAATTACAAAATCATTTGCTAGATTAATGGGTAGAGGCACCCACAGAGGATTTATTACCCATGAAGAATTAAGCAAATCTCTCGGAAAAAGAAATCTATCTGATGAAAATTTATCGCAAGCATTTATCCATATCTTGGATGAAGGTGTAGCTTTAGTAGAAAAAAAATCTGATTTTAAAGTTTTAAGAAAAAAAGAAGGGTCGTCTAAAGAGGAAGGTAAGACGATTGAGAAGAGCGATGATCCTATCAGAATGTATTTAAGAGAAATGGGTGGCGTAGAGCTACTTTCAAGAGAAGGGGAGATTGCAATTGCTAAAAGAATTGAGGCCGGAAAAGATGTAATGTTGATTGCATTATCACAAAGCCCGATGACCGCTCAACAATTTTATGAGTGGAATGATCAATTGCAAAAAGATGAAATTTTAGTTCGAGAAATTATTGATATTGATACTAATTATATGGAAGATGAGTCAACTGGACCTAGCGCAAAACAGAAAAATGCTGGTGAGACTGATAAAGATGACAACTCAAGTGATGGTGACGATGATGATTTTAACCCAACACTTGCTGCAATGGAGACTGAAATAAAACCTAAAGTTTTAAAAACAGTAAATACATTAACAAAAGAATATACAAAATTAATAAAATACCAAAAAGAAAAATTAGATTGTGTTTTAAACTCACAAAGCTTTTCTACCACGAAAGAAAAAAGCTATCAAAAGATTGTAGATGATATTTTAGAAAATATTAAATCTCTTCAACTATCACCTTCAGTTTTAGAAGAATTAGTTCAAAAACACTATGTTGAAAATAAAAAAATTATATCGCTAGAGGGAAATCTTTTAAGGTTAGCGATGGATCATAATATTCCAAGAAATGAGTTTATTAAATTTTATATTGGCAATGAAATTAATCCAAATCTTAAAAAATTTTTAGATACAAACTCAATTTGGAAACAATTTTTTTCAAAAAATAAAGAAGAGTTTAAGAATATTAGAGAAAGATTAATTGAGATTAGTCATAAACTAGGAATTTCTGTAACTGATTTTAAAAAATTAGTTAGCAGAGTTCAAAAAGGTGAAAAAGAGTCTAGGATTGCTAAAAAAGAAATGGTTGAAGCTAACTTGAGATTGGTAATATCAATTGCTAAAAAATATACGAATCGAGGTCTTCAATTTTTAGATTTAATTCAAGAGGGAAACATTGGCTTAATGAAAGCTGTTGATAAGTTTGAGTATAGAAGGGGATATAAATTTTCTACGTATGCTACTTGGTGGATTAGACAAGCTATTACAAGATCAATAGCTGACCAAGCTAGAACTATTAGAATTCCAGTTCACATGATTGAAACAATCAATAAGATTGTAAGAACTCAAAGATTAATTTTAAGTGAGTTTGGAAGAGAGGCAACTCCTGAAGAATTGGCTCAAAAACTTAGAATGCCATTAGATAAAGTTAGAAAAGTTTTAAAAATTTCGAAAGAACCTGTATCACTTGAAAAACCGGTTGGTGATGAAGAAGATAGTAGTCTAGGAGATTTTATAGAAGATACAAAAGCATTGGCACCTCTTGAACAGGCCATTAAGTCAAATCTTGGAGAAGCAACAACCAAAATTTTATCTACTTTAACTCCAAGAGAAGAAAGAGTTTTAAGAATGAGATTTGGTGTAGGAATGAATACGGATCATACTTTAGAGGAAGTTGGTCTTCAGTTTTCTGTCACTAGAGAAAGAATTAGACAAATTGAGGCAAAAGCTCTTAGAAAACTTAAACATCCAAGCAGATCTAAACAATTAAAAAGTTTCTTAGAAAGTTAATTTTACTGGGCCGTTAGCTCAATAGTAGAGTACTGCATTGACATTGCAGGGGTAGTTGGAGCGTAACCAACACGGCCCACCATTTAAACATTATCTATAATTGATAACTTTTAAAAAATGATATAGTTAACTGTAAGATTTTGGGCCTGTAGCTCAGTTGGTTAGAGCAGTACACTCATAATGTATTGGTCCCAGGTTCGAGTCCTGGCGGGCCCACCAAAATTATTATTAATTTTTTGAAAACTCTTCTAAAGTTTTAAATAAGGCATCTATATCACCATCATTAGAATTTAATATTGATGCAAATTCTTCTTTTTGTGTTCTTGCTAAGCTAAGTCCCTCTATTATTAGATCTCTAATTAGAGGTTCTTCACGATTTTTTGTGTAGATTCTCCAATCAATTTTTACTTCAGGTCTATCAGGTGTGCTGATTAATACACTATTAACAATTGTATAATTTTCGTTTATGACTTTTTTACTTTCAACATTGATTTTGGGATTTGTATATTCAGACAATCTACTAGAAAAACTTTTTAAAAAATAATTTTCAAATAAATCAAAATATATTTTTTTTTGATTATCGTTTAAATTTTTTCTAGCTGAACCTAGGGAATAATAACCTATTCCTTTTATATCTACAGTTTCCTTGGCTACATTCTTTAAGGCATTCATTTTTTCTTCTTTTGAGATATTTTTCGACAAAATTTGTGATGCTCTATTCACAGTAGACTGAACAAATATATCAGGCTCAGTAGAGAAAACATGATTAAAACATAGATTAAAAGATATTATAATTATAAGAATTTTTTTCATATTATAAATTTTTATTTGAATTATTTGTTATCTATTTCTTCCCAGTCTTCCTCATCTTTATAGATAACTTCCACTGTTCCTCTTTGATTATTCTTAATTTTATTTTCTCTGTCTTGTAAATATAAGCTTCTTAAAGATGCGTAAAAGTCTATTGAATTTTTTTCAAGGTTATCTAATGACTCAAGATTATCTGATCTAAAATCAATACCATTTAAAGCTTTGGATATTAGATAAGCCCCCTCACTTAAAAACTCATTATTGCCATGCACTGATGCGTTATACCAAGGGTCTCCTCCTAACACATTAGCAAAAGAACCAGCAGTATCTCTTACAGTAGATGGACCTAGTATAGGCAAGACTACATAACATCCTGGTCCAACACCCCATTTACCAAGGGTCTGACCATAATCTTCTTTTTCATATTTTGGAAAACCCATTTTATTTGCAACATCAACAGTTCCTAGAAGTCCAACTGTTGTATTCACAACTAATCTGCCAGTATTAATTATTGCTGTTTTAACATCTCCCTGCAAAATATTATTAGGTATTGTTATTAGAGTTGATAAATTTGTAACTGCATTTTTTGTACCTTTTTGGATAGGATTTGGTAAATTTCTATATCCTTTTGCTATTGGTTTAATAAGAGCTTTATCTAAACCCTGATTAAATGCAAAAGTTGCTCTATTCAATTTTTCAAAACAATCTTTTATTTCTTTTGGTTGATCTTTTTTTAATGCTAATTCTCCATCAGATCCTGCATTTGCATTAAATGCCAATAAAAAAATATAAATTATTGTTACTGTTAATTTTTTGAGCATATCAGACTATATATTATATAATTATTGTTTATTAAATAACATTTAATTTTAAAAAATGTCTACAAAGTGTTTATAAATAGTCAAAATTTATACCCAAACTGAGCATGTATACAACTTATAATTATTCCCCAAACTTTGAGTTAAAAAAAAGAAAACCGGATCAAATTAAATTTATTATTTTCCATTATACAGGAATGAAAAAAGAATCAGAGGCAATAGAAAGACTGACTAGCATAAAATCTAAAGTGAGCTGTCACTATTTAATTAAAAACAATGGAGAAATAGTCGTTATGGTGCCAGATTTGTATGAAGCATGGCATGCTGGAGTATCCTCTTGGAAAAATTTTAATTCTTTAAATAAGAATTCAATTGGAATTGAAATAAGTAATCCAGGTCATGATTTTAATTATAAGAGATTTTCCAAAAAACAAATTCAATCGATAAAAAAACTAAGTAGATTTTTAATCAAAAAGTATAAGATTGATCAAAAAAATATTTTAGGTCACTCTGACATTGCTCCTAACAGAAAAAAAGATCCTGGTGAAAAATTTCCATGGAAATATTTAGCTAAATTTAGAATTGGTATTTGGCATTCACTATCAGTAAAGACTCTTGTTAAAAATAGAAGAAAAAAAATAAACTCCACAGATAAAAATTTTTTTTTTGGTTATCTATCAAAAATTGGATATTCAATTAAAAACTCAACAAAAATAAAAAAAGACGAATTTGCAATTTTTTTAATTAGTGCTTTTCAAAGAAGATTTAGACAAGAATTAATAAATGGCAAAATTGACCAAGAATGTTTGCTTATAAGTAAAAATTTGGCAAAAAAATTGAATTAAAATTTCTTGCACTTTTCAAGTTTGATAATAGATTGTTAGGGCCAGATAAATGATTTATCGCTTTAATTTTTATTAAAGAGGAAAGTCCGGGCTCCACAAGGATACAGTGCCAGATAATACCTGGCGGGGGTAACCCTAGGGATAGTGCCACAGAAAATAAACCGCCATAACATGGCAAGGGTGAAAAGGTGTGGTAAGAGCACACCGGTTCTATTGGTAACAATGAACGCTGGAAAACCCCACTGGGAGCAAGACTAAGTAGAGATGACATTGTTGAAAAACTAAAAGCCATCCTTGGCTAGTCATCAGGGTTAGTTGCTTGAGCTTAAGAGTGATCTTAAGCCTAGACAAATGATAGGTTTAAATGACAGAACCCGGCTTATAGTTTATCTGGCAAAACTTTTCACAATCTAAATAACATATAAAATAAATGTTCACGTTTTGACTCACTAATGAGTCAATAATGTTCTGTTTTTTCAATCCATGACACTTAGTGCTTAATTATAATTGTTTGAATTAATTATCACATCGGATATTAAAAAAGCCATTAACAACAGTCAAAATGAACAAGATTCAAGATTTGACACTAAATTAAATTACCCATATATTCCCATATATTCCCAATTATGGAATTTATAAATTATAAAATATATGTTTTTATCTACTTACGAGAACAAACTAGACAAAAAGGGAAGGGTTTCCGTGCCTGCTAGCTTTAGATCTTATTTATCAAATCTAGGTTACAACGGTGTTATTTGCTATCCTTCTTTTAATAATGTTTCAATTGAAGCTTGCTCTCAAGATAGAATAGAAAAAATTTCTTCTGCAATAGATTCTTTAAATCCATTTGAAGAAAAAAGAGATTTTTTTGCTACATCAATTTTAGCAGAAAGTATTAATTTACAATTTGATAGTGAAGGAAGAATTTCACTTTCATCAAAATTATTAAAGCATTCAAAGATAAAAAGTAGCATGTTGTTTGTTGGTCAAGGTCAAACGTTCCAGATATGGGAGCCAACAGCATTTGAAAAATTTAAGGTAACTGCAAGAAAAAAAGCAAATCTAAACCGTGCTAACCTTAAATGGGAAAAACATTTTAACAACAACGAGGGGAAATAACAGATGACAATTAACTTTAAAACACCAGAAATCAAAGAATTACAACCACGACTATTAGTAATGGGAGTTGGTGGAGCAGGCGGAAACGCAATTAATGAGATGATTGAAAATAATCTACAGGGCGTAGAGTTTATAGCAGTTAATACTGATGCGCAGGATTTAAAGTTAAGTAAATGTAAAACAAGAATTCAAATTGGTTTAAATTTAACCAAAGGATTAGGTGCTGGTGCAAAACTTGATATAGGTCAAGCAGCTGCAGACGAATCTTTAAATGAAATTGTAAATACTTTGCAAGGTGCAAATATGGTTTTTATTGCAGCTGGTATGGGTGGTGGAACAGGCACTGGTGCTGCCCATGTCATTGCTAGAGCTGCAAAAGAATTAAATATTTTAACTGTAGGAGTTGTGACTCTTCCATTCTTATACGAAGGCCCCTCTAGAATGAGAAGAGCACAACAAGGTTTGGAAGAATTAAGAAAACATGTTGATACAATAATTGTTATTCCAAATCAAAATTTGTTCAAAATTGCAAACGAGCAAACAACTTTTGAAGACTCTTTTAATCTTTCAAATAATGTTTTGATGCATGGAGTTCAAAGCATAACGGATCTGATGGTTAGACCAGGTTTGATCAATCTTGATTTTGCTGATGTAGAAACTGTTATGGCTTCAATGGGTAAAGCAATGATGGGAACTGGTGAAGCAGAAGGAGAAGGTAGAGCTCTCAAAGCTGCAGAGATGGCAGTTAGCAATCCATTAATTGATGACTATACTCTTAAAGGCGCAAAAGGATTATTAGTTAATATTACTGGTGGAAAGGATCTCAAACTTTTTGAAGTTGATGAAGCAGTTAATAAAGTTAGAGCAGAAGTTGATCCAGAAGCAGAATTAATTATTGGTGCTATCACTGATGCTGAATTAGATGGAAAAATGAGAGTTTCTATTGTTGCAACATCATTAGATGGTCAACAGCCAGAAACTAAATCTGTGATAAACATGGTTCATCGTATTCAAAATAGAAATCCTGGATATTCAGATTTTTCTAACATTGGATCATCTGCATCTTTTAACTTTTCAAATACAATTTCTAATCCTATTTCACATGGTGCAAATGCACTTAAAGTTGAGAATGAAATTGTTCAAGAGCATACTCAAGAACAGATTAATACAAGTGTTACAAATGAAGAGACAGTTCATAGTAATAGTTTTGAAACAGAAAGCGTTGTCGAAGATAGTTCTGTTAATGAAATGGAAAAATCTTTTACTCAAGAAGCAATGGAATCAACTCAAGAGCAAACAGTTGAAGAAACTATTCAAGAGGATGTTTCTAATGATCTTAAAGAATTTGGTGTTGACTCAGATGCACCAGATTTATTTAGCTCAGAAACTGAAAATTCAAGTTCAGACGACTTATTATCTTCAAGTGATGAAGAGGATGATGATCTTGAGATACCAGCATTCTTAAGAAGACAAAAAAATTAATGGTCTTCAAAGAAATAAATGGACGCCACCATAGTACCGGAAGTACAAAAGCATTACCCGGTACTGCTAAAAGAAATTATTAGCATTATTTCCCCTCAATATGGTGGCACATTTATAGACAGTACTTTTGGTCAAGGTGGTTATTCAAAAAAAATACTAGAGTTTAAAAATACTAAAGTAATAGCTTTAGATCGTGATATTGAAAGTGAAACAAAAGCCAATTTATTTAAAAATAAATTTGAAGATAGATTTTTATTTAAAAATATTAAATTTAGTCAGCTAAACAATTTAAAACTTAAAAACGAGAATGTTAAAGGAGTGATATTCGATCTTGGATATTCCTACACCCAAATAAAGGACCCTAAAAAAGGATTATCATTTAAATCTGAAGGTAATTTAAATATGCAAATGGGTTTAAATAATTATTCAGCTGAAGATGCAATAAATAAGTTGGACGAAAAAGAGCTTGATAAGATATTTAAATTTTTTGGAGAAGAAAAAGAAAGCAAATTTATAGCAAGAAATATTGTTAAAGAAAGATCAAAAAAAAAGATAGATACACAAACTCTAGTTAAGATCATAGATAACACAAAAAGAAAAAAAAACTTTAAAGTTCATAGTGCTACTAAAGTTTTTCAAGCTTTAAGAATTTTAGTTAATAAAGAAATTAGCGAATTGATTTTTGGACTTATTAATGCAACTAAGGTCTTAAAAAAAGATGGAGTTTTAGCTGTTGTTACATTTCATTCGCTAGAGGATAAAATCGTTAAATATTTTTTCAAAAGTTTATCTGAACAAAAAAGTGTATCTAGATATGCCCCTATTACAGAGCAGCCTGATACGTTACTTAGATTAATCAAAAAAAAAGCAATTGTTCCCTCTAACGAAGAGATTAATGAAAATTTGCCATCAAGATCAGCAAAACTTAGGTATGCGATTAAAAAAACTGACTTTTATGATTTTAAAACTGATGTTTTAGAAAAATTTAGCAACTTAATTGAGATAGAAAATTTTGGAAATAAGTTATGAAAAAAATTGCTTTAGTAATAGTTATTTTTTCATTAATTTTATCTACTGCAATTATTAAAAATTCTG
>JAOJAE010000010.1 GCA_028227525.1 Candidatus Pelagibacter sp.
TTTATTTATTTCACCAATTTTTATTAAAAACTTTCCATATATCTGGTTAGCTAGTATAAAATCTTTTTTAATTGAAAGTGTTTTTTTATAAAAAATTTTTGCTTGTTCATAATTATTTTGTCTTTCATAAATTTTTGCTAAAGCCAAATTAGCATTTAAATAATTGTTATCTAAACTTATCACTTTTTCAAAAAAATTTTTTGATTTATTCAATTCATCTTTTTCACCATACATTACACCTAAATTATAAATGATTTCTAAATTATTAGGTTTTAATTGATTAGATATTTCGTATTGTTCTATCGCATTTTCAAACTTTTTAATAAGTGCAAATATATTTCCAAGTAAAAAATGAGCATAATAATTATTTTTTTTTATTTTAATTACTTTTAAAAGTTCTTTTTCTGCGTGATAAAAATCTTTTTTATTTATAAGTTTTTTAATTTCTTCAACTGATTTAATATTATTTTCGATCACACTACAAAACGTATGGTTCAGGTCTAGCACTGTTACCTAGCACTCTTTCAACTGCAAACTCACTAATATCAATAGTTTGATAAGATCCAGTTGTAATTAGTTCTGTTAATGCTCTTCCAATTCCTGGTGCTTGCATTAAACCTCTTCCCGTAAATCCAGAAGCCATGTAAACGTTTTCATATTTAGGATGTTTGCCAACAACGGCATTGTTATCTAATTTGTTACAATCATAATATCCCGCCCATCCACCTGTTAACTTTAATTCTTCAAAAGCAGGTATTCTTTTTGCAAGTGCGGGCCAAACTAATTCCTCAAAATCATTCCACGCTGGTTCTAAGTCATCAGCATCAAATACAGAAAGTGGTGATCCTGCCAAGTATTCTCCACCCTCTGGTCGCCAATATACTCCTGTTGTTAAATCACCTGTTAAAGGCATTTCTTTAATATAAGTTGGGCATTTAACCCTAAAAACTGTATGTTTTTGTGGAACAACTGGAATATCTTCTAGCAGCTCTTTTGTCCAACAACCAGCTGCTGAAACAATTGTTTTAGCATTAATTTCAGAAATACTTTTAACATCACCTTTAATAAATTCAGCACCAAGCTCTATAGCTTTACTTTTAAGAGCACTATGGAACATGAAAGGATCAATCCAACCTTCGCTTTGATTGTCAGTATAAGTTGCTGTTTCAATTCCTTCATTATTAACATAAGGAAATACTTTTGATAATTCTGATCCTTTAATATTTTTTGTACCTGCATCACAGTCTTTATGATTTTCTAAAGCTCGGTATTGTTCTTCAGCATGTTCCGGACCAAACATTAAAAGATATCCGTTTGTCACCATGCTTGCTGTAGGGTTTGGGTTTTTTTCAGTTTTTAGTAATTCAGGAATTTGATAAATAAATTCTCTAGCAAACTTTCCTAATAAAATATTTTCTCTTTGAAAAAATTGTCTTCTAAAGCCACCTAAGGATAAAGGAAATGAAGCCGTTTTATATGTTGGATCTCTTTCTATAACTTTTACTTTTCTACCCTCTTTAGATAAAAAATAAGCAGTAGCTGCTCCTATAATACCACCACCAATTACTACAACATCATCCATATTTAATTTATTATTATTAGACTAGTATTTAGAATTAGTGCAAAGCAACACCAAAGTAAATATGGAATCATTAAATATGCACTAATCATCTTGACGCGTCTGAAACTTAAAATCAAATTAATAATAAAAGCTATTAATATGATTAAGACAGCTAAAGCTAAAAGCATGTTGTGAAATACAAAAAAAGTTATACTCCAAGTTGTATTAAAAACTAAGTGTATGAAATAAATATAAACCGTATTCATTTCTTTATTTTTTGAGTGCCAATAAAGCCATATAGCAATAGTCATCATTAAATACAAAATAGTCCACACTGGACCAAACACCCAATCTGGAGGATTAAATATTGGTTTATTCAATAATGAATACCAAGGCTCTTTAAAATTAATGGTAGCTAAACCGCCAACTAAAGAAGCCGAAAAGGTAATGATTAGAAACAATATAAATGTTAAGAGTTTATTTTTAATCATGTTATTAATACATATCAAAAAATGAGTAAAAAAACTATTTGGATAACTGGTGGAAGTACTGGAATTGGCAAGGCATTAGCAATTAAATTTGCAAGCAAAGGATGGAATGTAGCTATTTCTGCAAGAAGAGAAGAATTATTAAATGAACTTTCAAATACATATGAAAATATTTTAGCGTTTCCACTTGATGTAACAGATAAACGAAAATGCGAAGAAGTATTTAATCAAATTAAAAATAAGTTTCAGGATATAGATATTTGTTTTTTTTCAACTGGTACTTGGAATCCTAAAAAAGAAAAAGATATCGATATAGAGCAAATAGAAGATGTGTTTAAAATAAATTTTTTTGGAACTGTAAATACTATTAAAGCTGTTGAAAAACATTTCAGAGATAAAAAAGATGGCATTATTACTATAGTTTCATCTATAGCAGGATACAGAGGATTGCCTAATTCAACAGGTTATGGACCATCTAAGTCAGCGCTAAATAATTTAGCTGAAAGTTTGTATTTTGATTTTAAAAGAGACAATGTACGTGTTTGTTTAGTGTCACCAGGATTTATTAAAACACCTATGACAGACAAAAATGATTTTAAAATGCCATTTCTAAAAACACCAAAATATGCTGCTGATCAAATTTATGACGGGTTAATTAATAAAAATATATTTGAAATTCATTTTCCTAAAGTATTAACAATCACATTAAAACTTTTGAGTTTTTTACCTAGTAAAATTTATTTTGGTTTAATTGGTAGATTAACAAAATATCAGAAAAAATAATTAATCTTTTACAAATACAACAGTTAATTCAGCTACTTTAAATCCAAATTTTGTCATAGTCGCTCTATTGATTGCAACCCTATCATCTTGTTTAAAAATCCAATCATCAAATGTAATTTTCATCTCTTTACCTTTAACGGGAACTAATAAAACATATTCAAATTTAAAGGCTGGTCCATAAGAGTAACCTTTTGCTTTTCCAACAACATCGCCTGCTGTACCCTCGTAATTGTTTTCATCAATTTTGTTGATAGTCCATTCTCTATTTTGAACTTCTCCATCATCCCAATTAAACTTTTCTTTTAAAATTAATTGTTTGCCATCCCACGTACCATCTAAATCCGCTGAAAATTGTCTTGTTACTTTACCAGATCTATTTTGAAGGACACCCCATGCCTTAACATTTCCTGATAAATATTCCTCAATAATTAATCTTGGTTCTTTATTCTTAAAATCTTCTGGTTTCATAGCACTATTATTTGAACAACTTGTAATTAAGAATATTGAAACAATCAATAAAATAGATCTAATTATATTTATGTGACGCATTAAAGTCTCCTATTTGTATTATTTATTTTGAAGTGAAAATTGAATTAGGTCAATATTTTTAGATTTAAAACCTGCTTCACAATAAGAAAGGTAGAATTCCCACATTCTCTTGAAGGTTAAATCAAAACCTTGATCTTTAATCAAACTCCACTTTTTGTTAAATTCAGTTCTCCATATAGCTAAGGTATCTGCATAATGATCAGCATATGAAATATAAGAATTAACACTGAGACCATTTTTAGATACCAGTTTATTAATTGTATTTTTATTTGGCAAAAAACCCCCTGGAAAAATATACTTTTGAATAAAATCTTGTTTATTTTTATACCTATCGTAAAGGCTATCATCAATTGTAATTGCTTGTATGGCAGCTCTACCTCCATCAGACAAATTATCCTTAATAGTTTTAAAATAACTTTCTAAATAATTTTGTCCTACAGCTTCAATCATTTCAATTGATGCAATAGAATTATATTTGCTTTTTAAATCTCTATAATCTTTAATTTCAATATTTACTTTTTCATTAAGACCACAATTATGAATTCTCTCTTTGGCATATTCGAATTGTTTTTTAGATATTGTAATACAATCCAATTTAACATCGTAATTCTTACCCAAATATTCAGCAAATCCACCCCAACCACAACCGATTTCTAAAATTTTATCTCCATTGTTTGGCTGAATTAAGTTAATTAACTTTTGGTATTTATTATTTTGTGCTTTTGATAAATCTTTGTTTTGCTCGTCAAATATAGCGCTCGAGTACGTAAGTGTTTTATCAAGCCAAAGTGAGAAGAAGTCATTTCCAAGATCATAGTGCTTTGCGATATTTTCTTTACTTCTATTTTTGGTATTTTTAATAAATTTATTTTTAATGAAGTTTAAAAATTTTAAATCTAATATTCCCGCAAACTTATGAACGATATTTATATTCCTAGCTGCTAATTCAATTAAATTAGATAAATTACTCGTTTCAAATTCATTTCTCATATAACATTCAGCAAGCCCAACGCTTCCACCTTTAATTAAATTATAGTTTAGATTGAGTGATGTTATTTTAAGATCGGCTCTCAGTTTATCATTGTGATCTCCAAATTTTAAAAGTTCTCCAGTTATTAAAGTAACTTCTAAATAACCAACGTTTATTCTTTTTAGAATATTAAAAACAACTTTGTCTGCAATTTTATATAAAATCATTAATTTTCAATTGTTATATTATTTTTAATTTTTATTTTTTTCTTAATGAATTTTATTCCTTTTGCCCATAATTTAAACGCTTCAAAATGTATCGCTATAATTATTTTAAAAGTCATTAATGGGTGTTTTATATATGATTTTAAAAGTTGTTTAGTATTGAATTCACTTCTAACTCCATCTTGTGAAGCATATAAAATCTTATCTTGTTTATCGTATTGATCAATTATGACAGAAATTTTTTCTCCAGGTTTTAATAGTCTAAAAAAATAATTACAATCCATTTCAATAAATGGTGAAACATGAAATTTTTTGGAACAATTGTTTTGTATTAAATTTACATCCTTTGATACCTTGAAAATATAAGTGTGTTGTTCTCCAAAAGTATTTTTAACTTCATATAAAATTGAAATCAATTGACTTTGTAAATTGTAAACATAAAAAACACTAAGTGGATTAAATACAAATCCAAATATTCTTGGATAGCATAAAATTTTTATTTTTATATCTTCAGTTTGAATATCGTTTTTTTTTAAATTTTGCTTTACCCATGATGTCAATGAAGAGCCATCTCTGTCACCATGATCTTTTTCATTAAAACTAATTAAATTAAATTTATTAAAAGAGAATAATTTAACTTTTTTATCTAAAATTTCTAATTCAGAAAGATCTATTAACAATGAAAAAACTTTATATTTAAAATAATGCACTTTAGGTTTAAACCTTTTGTGTATTACGTGTCCGTTATATATTGCTGAGTTAATCATTTAAGGTTTTAAGCATTTCTATCGAAGATTTTATTCCATCCTCGTGAAATCCGTAACCAAAATAACTTCCAGCAAATAACGTATTATTCGTATTTTGAATTGTATTTAAATTAGACTGATTTTTAAGTGCTTTTTCATCATAGTATGGATGGGTAAAATCAATTTTATGATAAATTTTATCTGAATCAATTTCTACAAATGGATTTATTGTTAAAAAAATATTCTTATCAGTTTTCAAATTTTGTAACTGATTTAACCAATATGTAACTGAAGATTGTTCTTTATTATCTGGATTTAGAGAAGAATTCCATGAACACCAGGCGTTTTTATTTATGGGCATTAAATTTTCATCAGAATGGATAACTGCTTTATTTGGTTTGTATTTAAAATTACTTAATATTTCTCTCTCTTTATTTGTAATATCAGAAATAATTTTTAAACTTTCATCGGCATGAGAAGCGAGTACAACTTTATCATAATTAAAAAACTCATTTTCTGATCCGTAATAAACTTTAACACCATTATTATCTCTAATAATTTTATTAATTTCATAATTCTTAAAATATTCACCACTAACTTTAGATAGTATTTTATCAACATAAGTTTTACTTCGATTTGAAACGGTATACCATTGAGGTCTATCTTTAAGTTTAAATAAACCATGGTTTTTAAAAAAACTTAAAAAAAATGTTAATGGCATTTGAGATGCTTCGAATGGTGGCATAGACCATATTGCTGAAACCATTGGTATTATATGATAATCTATAAAATATTTTGATTTTCCAATTTTTGTTAAATATTCACCTAGTGTAATTTTGTCAATGTTATTTGAGTTTAATTTTTCACATCTTTTATAAAAATTAATAATTTCAAAAAACATTTTGACAAATTTAAGATTAAGTAAATTTCCTCTATTTGAAAAAATACCATTTAATCCTTTGCCACAATATTCAATATTAGTACCTTTTACACTTACTGAAAATGACATGTCACTTTTTTCAATCTCTATATCGTTTTCTTTAAAAAAATTAATTAAATTAGGATATGTAATTTTGTTAAAAACCATAAATCCAGCATCAACAGCAACTTTTTCTTTTTCATTAAGTTTAACGTCTAACGTATAAGAGTGTCCGCCAAAGCGATCTTGCTTTTCAAATAAATCAACTTTGTGTTTTTTTGAAAGATAATAAGCTGAACTTAATCCAGATATACCTGACCCTATAACAGCAATTTTCATTAATAACTTATTTTATGCAGCAGTATCTTTGTACTCATCAATTGACGGGCACGAACATACTAAGTTTTTATCTCCATAAACATTATCAACTCTTGCAACTGGTGGCCAGTATTTAATCTGTTTTAAAAATTCAGAGGGATATGCTGCCTCTTCTCTTTCATACTTATGCTCCCACTTATTTGCAATTAGTTCTACGTGAGTATGTGGCGAATTTTTTATCGGATTATCAATTTTGTCATATTCCCCTGATTGAACTTTATCAATTTCTTCTTTAATTTTTTTCAATGTGTTGCAAAATCTATCAATTTCTTGAAGTCCTTCGCTTTCAGTTGGCTCTATCATCATTGTACCTGTTACAGGCCATGACATAGTTGGTGCATGAAAGCCAAAATCAATCAACCTTTTAGCAATATCTTCCTCAGTAATACCCACTTCAGACTTAATTTTTCTAATATCTATAATGCACTCATGAGCTACATTTCCATTTTTACCTTTATATAATATTGGGAATGTGTCTTTAAGTTTATGAGCCAGGTAATTTGCGTTTAAAATAGCAACTTGTGATGCTTTCTTAAGTCCTTCTGATCCCATCATTTTAATATACATCCAAGAAATTGATAGAATGCTCGAGCTTCCCCAAGGAGCTGCTGATACTGCGCCCATACCAGTCACTGGTCCACAATCTTTAATAACTGCGTGGTTTGGCAAGTATACTTCTAAGTGTCTTTTGCATGCTATCGGACCCATCCCTGGTCCACCACCTCCATGAGGGATACAAAATGTTTTGTGTAAATTTATATGACATACATCTGGGCCAAACTTTCCTGGCTTTGCAATTCCAACAAGTGCATTTAAGTTTGCACCATCCATATAAACCTGACCACCATTATTATGTATAAGTTCACAAATTTCCGTAATCTTTTCTTCAAACACACCGTGTGTAGATGGATAAGTAACCATTAATGCTGCTAAGTTTTCTGAATGAGTTGTTGCTTTTTCTTTTAAGTCTTCAATATCAACATTTCCATGTTCATCACATTTAATCACTACCACTTTCATTCCAACCATTTGCGCACTTGCTGGATTGGTTCCATGTGCAGAACTTGGGATCAGACAAACGTTTCTATTTTTATCACCATTATTTTCATGATATTTTTTAATAACCATTAAACCAGCAAACTCACCTTGTGCACCAGCATTAGGTTGTAAAGAAACACCTGAAAAACCTGTAATTGATCTTAACCAATTTTTTAAATCAGTAAATAATGTTCGATATCCTTCCATTTGTTCCACTGGAGCAAAAGGATGTGGTTCAGAAAATTCTCTCCAAGTAACTGGTATCATCTCTGCTACAGCATTTAGTTTCATTGTACATGACCCTAATGCAATCATTGATCTGTTAAGCGCTATATCAGCATCCTCTAATTTTTTTAGATATCTAAGCATTTCAGTTTCTGAATGATAACTATTGAATACAGGATGAGTTAAATATTCTGATGTTCTTAATAAATTTTTAGGTAAATTTGATAGGTTTTCATTTAAATTTTCTTTTATTGCTTCAGAACAATTAAATATTTTTAATAATTGGTTTGCTCTGTAAACATTTTTTCTTTCATCAAATGCAACTGAGAGCATTTCAGAATTAACTTTTCTTATGTTCACATTCTGTCTTAATGCATTTCTAAAAATAGAGTCCGTTTTATCTAAAGTTTTAATTGTAACGGTATCAAAAAAGTGATCTGAATAAAGTTCATAGCCAGATTGCTTAATTTTATCTGCAAAATTTTTTGCTAATTGAGATGTATTTTCAGCAATTTTTCTTAAACCCTCTGGACCATGATAAATGGCGTAAGCCGCTGACACTATCGCTAATAAAGCTTGTGCGGTACAAATATTACTTGTCGCTTTATCTCTTCTTATATGCTGCTCTCTTGTTTGAAGCGAAAGTCTATAAGCTTTGTTTCCATGGCGATCAACAGAAACCCCTATAATTCTACCAGGCATTGATCTTTTATATTCATCTTTAGTTGCAAAAAAACCAGCATGGGGACCACCATAACCCATTGGAATTCCAAATCTTTGTGAACTTCCAACAGCAATATCAGCACCTAGTTCAGCAGGAGTTTTTAATTTAGCTAAAGCTAACAGATCACAGACCAACACAGCTTTACCATTGTTTTTATGTATTTTGCTTATGGCTTCACTTGGATCTTTAATATCTCCTAAGGTTCCAGGATACTGTAAAATACCACAGACAATATCTTCATTAATATCTGTTCCTTCATCACCTACAACAACAGTTAAACCTAGAGGTTCTGCTCTAGTTTTAATAACATCAATAGTTTGTGGATGACAATCTTTTGAAACAAAAACTATATTAGAGTCATTTTTGCACAATCTATAGCTCAAACCTACAGCTTCAGCTGCTGCAGTTCCCTCATCTAATAAAGATGCATTTGCAATATCCAAACCTGTAAAATCAATTATCATTTGTTGGAAATTTAAAAGCATCTCCAACCTTCCTTGTGCCACTTCTGGCTGATAAGGAGTATAAGAAGTATACCATCCCGGATTTTCTAAAATATTTCTTAAAATTACATAAGGTGTATAGGTACCGTAATAACCCATGCCAATAAAATTTGAATAAATTCTGTTTTGTTTTGAAATAACTTTTAATTTTCTCAAAGCTTCATATTCAGAATTTGGTTCACCAATTCCTAAATCTTCCTTAAGTAGTATTTTTTCAGGAACAGTTTTTGAAATTAAGTCATCTAAATTTTCAAAACCAAGCTCATTCAACATTTTTTGTTGATCAGCTTCTGATGGACCAATGTGTCTTTTAATAAAATCTTTTTGAGAACTTTTAAGCATTTTAATTTCCGCTTTCCTTTGCAAATTTATCGTATTCTTCTTTGTTCATTAAAGAATCTAGTTCACTACTATCTTTAATCTTTAATTTAAAAAACCAAGCTTCATTTTCTGGGTCTGAATTAATTTTTCCTGGATCATCCACAATTGCCTGATTATTTTCCATTACTTCACCTGAAATTGGAGTATAAACATCGCTTGCTGCTTTTGTAGATTCTACTACTCCTGCATTACCATCTTTTTCTACAGACGATCCTACATCTGGTAACTCTACAAAAACTATATCTCCCAACATTTCTGTTGCATGTTGTGTAATACCTACGGTTCCTACATCACCCTCAATTTTAATCCATTCGTGTTCTTTGGAATATTTAACTTCACTCATTAGTTTGCTCCTTTCACATAACTTTTTTTATAAAATGGTAATCCACAAATATTTGCTGGATATTTTTTTCCTCTTACTTCAAGAAAAACTTTTGTATCTTTTTTTGAAAAAATTTGATCCACAAAACCCATCGCTATAGGTCCATTAACACTTGGTCCAAAAGTACCACTCGTAACTTCTCCAATCATCTCTTCACTTTCATTGTAAATTTTAGTTTTTTCTCTTGCAATCAGTCTTCCTTCTGGCTTGATACCAACTCTAATTTTTTTAGCTCCATCTCTAATTTGATTAATAATTTTATCAGATCCAATAAAACCTCCGTTATTTATTCTCTCTTTAGAAATTGCCCATTTAAGACTGGCCTCGATTGGTGTTGTTTCAATACCAAGTTCATGTCCATACAAACACAGCCCTGCTTCAAGTCTTAGTGTGTCTCTAGCTCCAAGACCAATTAATTTGGCACCTTTTTCTAACAATTCTTGAGTAAATACTTCTGCTAATTCATTTCTAATTGAAATTTCAAATCCATCTTCTCCAGTATAACCAGATCTTGTCACATATAATTTTTGATCTTTATAAGTGAACCAATTGCCTGACATAAAATTCAAATCTTCTACTTTGTCTAAAATTTGATTTAAAATATCAACTGATTTAGGTCCTTGTACAGCAATTAAAGATCTTTGATCATCAAGAACCATTTTATATTTATCTTTTAGTAAACCAGTTAAAATTTTAAAATCATTATCTTTACAGGCTGCATTTAAAATTATTAAAAAACCTTCTTCTAATTTAGTGATAATTAAGTCATCATGCACACCAGCTTTATCATTCATTAAAAAACTGTATTTTGATGAATTCAATTTCAAATTTTTTAAATCTAGAGGAAAAATCTTTTCTAAATCTTCAATCAAATTATCGTCACCATAGATAAATAACTGCCCCATGTGTGAAACATCAAAAATTCCAGAATTTGATCTAGTAAATTTATGCTCTTCAATAATACCTGAACTGTATTGAATTGGCATTTCGTAACCAGCAAACTCTACAAACTTAGCTTGATTAACTTGGTGAAGTTTATTTAAAGATGTTTTTTTTATTTCCATATTAACTCATTGTACCCATCTGTATATTTGCCTGAGAGTTTTGCTCCTTCGGCGAGAACTTAATCTCTTTCCAGAGTTAATATGTTACGGTCCTTTTTACCTGAGAGTTTCCTGGGTAGTTGCTCCTTCGGTGCTACAAAATTAGTAGTCTCTCCCGTTGACTTATAACTTATCAATTATTTAAGAATGGTCAATTAGAAATACTTTTTTTATTCTTAGATAATAATGAATAAAACTGTATTAAAACGGCAAAAAGAATTATTGCTCCACCAATCAGTCCATACATTGATGGTCTTTCACTTACAAATATAAAGGCCCAAATAGGACCAAGCACTGATTCTGACAGCATAATTATTCCAACCATTGCTGAAGGTGTTGTCCTTGCACCTGTTGTAATAAATATAAAACCTAAACCTACTTGAAAACAACCAGCTAAAAAACCTAAAAAGATATCATGTGGTGAAATCATAATTTTTGTTGATAAGAAATAACCTATTAAGCAAGAACATATCCCAGCATAAAACTGTGCAGGAACCATATCAACGGATGGAAATTTTCTAACAATCATTATTAAGATTGCAAAAGTAATTGGCATAGTAAAAGCAGCTAAATTCCCAGATAGTTCTCCTGGTGTTAATGAATTACCAACCATGAGTAATACTCCAGTCATAGCAAGAATAATTGATGTCAAAGTAACTGCTGAAATTTTTTCTTTTAAAAAAAAGTATCCAAATATAGCTAGAAATAAAATTTGAAGTGATATAATAAAATTCGTATTAGCAACAGTGGTTTGGTACATAGCAAATACATAACCACAGAACCCAAAAGATAAAATAATTCCACCTATAAATCCTGGAAGTCCTGAATCTTTAAAAGCTTTAAATGTTTTTTTTCTATAACTAATGATTAAAAAAGTTAAGACTGTTAATGAAAAGAATAAAGATCTCCAAAACAATATTTGCCATAAAGTTGCACCTTCAAAAGACTTTACGATCAGCCCTCCAAAACTCAAACTACAGGCTCCTAGAAATACTAATAAAGGTCCTGGAAGTTTATTGATTATGTTCATTAAATTTGTGAGAGTAAATTCTGAGTTTCCATCTCATACAACTTAAATAAAGTTTCTGCATCAGATAATTCAATTTCTTTAAACTTTATTTTTGAGCCAGGTGCTATTTGAACTAATCTGTCATAATCAACACTAGCGACAACTGCAATTTTTGGATATCCGCCAATTGTTCCATGATCTGATAGCATTATAATAGGGTTACCATCCGCTGGAACCTGAATAACACCTTTCAGTAAACCTTCGGATTTAATATTTGTATTTACAATATTTTCAATTTTTGGACCTTCTAATCTCATTCCCATTCTGTCAGACAATTTTGAAACTATATATTCTTTTTCTAGGAATTTTTTTTTTCCTTCGTCTGAGAAGTAGTCAAAGTTAGTTCCTTTCATTATTCTAATATTTTCTATTTTTGAATTTAGATAATTAATTTTCTTTTTATTTATATTTTCATTAACTTTTGAAATTTTAATTTCCTGATCGTTTTCTAATTTTTTTCCATCATTAGAGCCAATGTTTGCTTTTGTGTTAATTGAGCAACTACCCCATTGTAGTTTTAAATCAAAACTACCTGAAATAGCTAAGTAGCCATAAACAGATTTATTTGTAGATAAAATATCAATCTCATCTTCATTTTTTAATTCATAAGTTTCGTAACAGTTTCCATCAATTTCTTTATCATTTTGTCTTATCTTAAAAACAACATCTCCAGTAATGACTATGTTAACTTTATCACCATAAAACTTTAATAATGGGCCCTGATACGCAAATTCAACAACAGGTAAATCTAATTTGTTACCTACCAACTTATTAGCTAATAAATAACTTCTGTTATCCATCGCTCCACTAAACGGAATACCTATATGATATAAATTTTCTCTACCTTTATCTTGAAAGGTAGTGTTTATACCGGCTCTTATTACTTTAAAATAATTATTGCTCATTATAATTTTTATATTCTTCTAATGTAATTTGTTTAAATTTGACTGTATCTCCAGGATTAATTAAATTTGGATTTTTTTCTTTAGAACTATCAAAAACTTCTAATGGAGTATTACCAATTATGTTCCAACCACCAGGACTTTCAAAAGTATAAATATTAGCAAACTGCTCTGTCATGCCTACTGATCCTTTGGGAACTTTTACTCTTGGGGTTTCTAAACGTTGAGCTCTCAATTGTTCTTCTAAATCACCTAAGAAAGGCATTCCAGCAATGAAACCCGTCATATAACAAAAAAATTCTTTATTAAAAAAATTTTCTAAAATTTGCTCTCTTTTAAGATCTAATTTTTTTTCCAATCTTTCCATGTCTAAAGAAAAAGATTTATCGCAACAAACTGGTATTTTTAAATTTTTACCTATTGTTTTTGTGTCTTCACTCTGGCTAAGTTTTTCAATTTCTTGTTTAATTTCCCTAAAATTTGTTACTTTTAGATCGTAAGAAATTATTAATTTATTATAGGAAGGAGTTAGATTGTTAACTCCTTTAATATTATTTTCTTTAATAGTATTAAAATATTTAATTACATCCGAGTTAATTTCTTTATTAACTTCATCTCCAAAGTCACAGTAAAGAGCTGCGTCACCAAGATTTGATATATTTTTTATCATGCCATGTTATACTTCAACAATTAAGACTATGGAAATTAATATAAATTGTGATTTAGGTGAAAAATCTAAACATCATTCTAATAAGTATGATCCAGATTTACTTGGAATAGTAAATTCAGCAAATGTTGCTTGTGGATTTCATGCTGGTGATGATGAGTCAATGAATCAAGTGGTTAAAATATCAAAAAAAAATGGAGTGAGTATCGGTGCACATCCATCTTTTAATGATCCCGAAAATTTTGGAAGACAAAGAATGAATTTATCTTCTGATGAAATTAAAAAATTAATCGTTGATCAATATGAAATATTACAAAAGATTGCAGATAGTTATGGAGAAAAAGTTACTCATATAAAGCCTCATGGTGCGCTTAATAATATGGCCTGTGAAGATATTGAGCTTGCAACAACTTTAGCTAAAGCAATAAATGAAATTAGTAAAGATTTAATCTATTTAGTTCCAACTGGATCTAAAATGGAAGTAGCTGCTAATAAACTTAATATGAAAATTGCATGCGAAATTTTTGCTGACAGAAATTATGAAGACGATGGAAATTTAGTTTCCAGAAAAAAACCACATGCTCTAATAACAGATCCAGAAGAAGCTAAAAAACATGTGTTAAACATGGTAAAAAATCAGTCTCTTAATTGTCACAGTGGAAAACAAATACCTTGTGAAATAGACTCTGTATGCATACATGGAGATAATGAAAGTTCGTTGGCTACCGCAAGATCAATAAAAGAAAATTTATTAGAAAATGGACTTAAATTAAAACCATTAAACCAAATGAATAAATTTATATGATTATTAAAAAAACTTTTTTTACACTTTTAGTATTAGTTCTATTATCAACAAATTCATACTCAGCAGGTACAGACAGCACTGCTAAAGTAAAATCTGATTATGATAAAGCTGTAACAATAATAAAAGCTGCTAAAAAATATGAAAAAAAGGGAAAATTAGACAAAGCAAAAAAAAGATATGAAAAGGCGCAATCTTTATTAATCAAATCAAATAAAAAAAAACCACTTCAAGCTGACACCTTAAACTATCTAGGTTTTACAACTAGAAAACTAGGAGATTATGAAAATGGTGAAAAATATTATCTTTTAGGACTAGAAATTAATCCAAATCATGTTGGTATTAATGAATATCTAGGTGAACTGTATGTAGCAACTAATAGATTAGATTTAGCAAAGGAAAGGTTAAAAGTATTAGAAAATTGTAATTGTGAAGAGTATGGTGAGTTAAAAGAAATTATTGAAGGTACCAAGAAATCAAAATACTAAATCCTATGCTTGATATTCAAGATCCAAATGAAGCTAGAAAAATTATAAGAGATAATAAATATACTGAACAAACGGCAGGAACTGCAAATAAATTTGTTCAAGGTAATCTTTGTATTCTTCCAAGTAAATATGCAATGGATTTTGCATCTTTTTGCCAAAAAAACCCAAAGCCTTGTCCATTGATTGGTTTTGGCACTAAAGGAGATCCTTCATTAAAAGATTTAGGTGATATAGATATTCGAACAGATGTTCCTCAATATAGAATTTGGGAAAAAGGAAAACTTATAGATGAGCCCTATGATATTAAAAAATATTGGAATGATGATTTAACTACATTTGTTCTAGGTTGCTCAATGTCTTTTGAGCTTCCTTTAATAGAAGCTGGAATTCCTATTCAACATATTGAAAATAATACTATTGTTCCAATGTACCAAACATCAATTGACTGTGAACCTGCGGGACAATTTTCGGGTAAACTTGTTGTTTCAATGAGACCTTTAAATTCAAAAGACGCAATAAGATCAATACAAATTAGTTCTAGATTTCCAGCAGTTCATGGAGCACCTATTCATTTAGGAGATCCAGCTGAAATTGGAATAAAAGATATTATGAAGCCTGAGTATGGGGATGCGCCAAGATCATTTAAAAATAATGAAATACCAGTTTTTTGGGCATGTGGAGTTACTCCACAGTCAGTTCTAGAAAATTCAAAGCCAGATTTTTGTATAACACATAGTCCTGGTAAAATGCTTATAACTGATAAATTGAATAACGATCTTGCAGCTTTATAGTTAGTTTCCTAAAAAAACTTTTGTTACTTTTTCATTGTCGATAAGATCTGAAGATTTTCCATCAATCACTAATCTTCCACTTTCAAGTACATAACCTCTGTCCGCCATACTTAATGCCAACCTTACATTTTGTTCAACAAATAAGATTGATATTCCTTCATTTACTATATTTTTAAATATTTTAATTAAATCTTTCATAACCATAGGTGAAAGACCCAAAAAAGGTTCATCTACCATTAAAAGTTTTGGAAGCCCCATCATTCCTCTTGCAATAGCTAACATTTGTTGCTCACCACCAGACATTGTTCGTGCAAGTTGACTTGATCTAACTTCAAGTTTTGGAAAAATTTTATAGATTTTACTTAAAGAATTATCTAACTGTTCTTTTGCTTTTGGATGCCAAGCTCCAAGTAATAAATTTTGCATTACTGTTAAATGAGGAAAAACTCTTCTTCTTTCAAGTACATGAGATATTCCAAGTTCAGTTCGTTTATGAGTGGGTATTTCTGAAATTAAATTGTTTTCAAAATGTATGCTTCCATTTCTATGGTGAACTAAATTGCTAATTGTATTCAAAATAGTACTTTTTCCTGAACCATTTGGTCCAAGCAATGCTACCATCTCACCTTTATTGACGTTGATTGAAATATCCCAAATAACTTGAAAATCATCATACAAAACATCAATATTTTTTACATCAAGCAGCATCAAATGTTCCTAAATACGAATCTATTACTTGTTTGTTATTTTGAATTTCTTTTGGAGATCCAAAAGCAATACTTTTACCTTGATCTAACGCTAGAACATTATCTGAAATTTCCATTATAATATTAATATTATGTTCTATCGTAACAATTGTTACTCCCGATTTTTTTAGTTTTTTAATAAGCTCAACTAATCCAGGTATGGTTTTTTGATCAACACCTCCTGTTACCTCATCCATTAAAAGTAATTTTGGTTCAATAGCCATTGCTCTTGCCATTTCTAATCTTTTTCTTTGTCCTGTAGAAAGTTCTTTTGCAAAATGATGTCGTTTTTCAATCAAATCAACAAAGTCTATAATCTCTAAAGCTTTGTCACGAGCTTTTTTGATATTATTTTCTTTTACAAAAGAACCAATCATTACATTTTCAAGTAATGTTTGATCTGCGAATGGTTTTAATTTTTGAAAAGTTCTACCTACTCCTAAATTACTTATCTTATCAGGACTTAATCCAAAAATATTTTTATCGAAAAATTGTACTTTTCCATTGTCTGCTTTTGTGTAACCAGTAATTAAATCAAATAAAGTTGATTTACCTGCTCCATTGGGTCCAATAACCCCTAAAATAGTTCCTTCTTCAACTTCAAAAGAAATATTATCATTTGCTTTAATTCCTCCAAAAGATCTACTCAAATTTTCTACAGATAATATTTTCATCTTTGTTTTTTTCTCTCTAAAATATCTTTTGGAACAAACGATATAAGTCCGTCAGGTCTAAAAATACAAATTATCATTAAGATCAAACCATAAAGAATTAGATCCACAGCACCTCCCGTTCCTCCTAAATAAATTCTTGAATATTCTGAAATAGGAATAAGAATAGCTGCACCAATTATTGGCCCCCAAACATTCCCTATTCCACCAAGAACAGTAATCAACAAAACAATAATTGAAATCTCTATATTAAAAACTCTGTCTGGATCTATGATTAAAATATATTGAGCAAATAAACTACCCATTGGAGCCATGATCATCGCTGAAATGACATATGCTATTATTTTATAATTAGATACATTGATGCATAAGCTTAATGCTGCTTGTGGGTCATCTCTAACAGCTCTTAATCTATATCCTAATTTGGATCTGCTTAAGAGCCAAACTATAAAAAATGTAACGATGAAAAATACTAAAAAAATATAATAGTAAGAAACTTTGCTACTATGAAACTGCAAAGCTGCCCAAGAATCTTCTGAAGTCATTGGTACCCATAAACCTGATGCAGCTCCTACTAAATCCCATCTCTGAAAAACTACTTGAAAACTAATTCCTATAAGTAAAGTTGCAATTGCAAAATAATGACCACTTAATCTTAGCATTGGAATTCCAATTAAAATTGCAAAAATTCCAGATACTAAAATTCCAAAAGGCATGCTTAACCAAGGAGATATTCCATATTCGATATAAAAAAATGAGGTTGCATATGCACCTATTCCAAAAAATGCTCCATGACCCAAACTAATTTGGCCAGAAAAACCAGCTATTACGTTCCACGATTGAGCCATAACAGCATGCATAAAAATCATAATTAATAAATGAAGATAAAATGAATTTAATCCAAAAAGTGGTAAGGCAAATAATAAAACGATTAAACTACCAATAAAATAAATTACTCGATTGTCAGTGTTCCAAAGAGGTTCTGATTTTGCGATTATTAATTTATCATCCATTAATACCTACCAAACAAACCTTGAGGTCTATAAATCACAACTAATAGATAAATTGCAAAAACATATAAAAGCTTAAATGAAGGATCTATTAATAAACCACCTAAAGATTCAACAAGCCCAATAATAATTCCTGCATACAAGCATCCAATGATACTTCCAAATCCACCAAGGGCTACCGCAACAAAAGCAAATAAAGCAAAATTAATTCCAACATCTGTAAAAATAAAAAAGTAATTAGCCATCATACCTCCAGCAACTCCAACACAACCCAGTCCAATTGCCCATCCGATTGCAAACATTTTATTTGAAGGAATTCCTAAAATCTCAGCAGCATGTCTATCTTGTGCAGTTGCTTGAAGAGCTAAACCAGTTTCTGTTTTTGTAACAAATAAATATAAACCTATAAAAGCAACTAAACATACTAGACTAGCTACCAATTGAGGCTGACCAATAAATACTGAACCTATTTCTAATCTACCTTCCAATAAGGGCTTATCCACATTTCTAAAATCAGGAGTCCAAAGTAATTGAGCAATTGATCTAATGAATATTGATAATCCAAATGTTGCACAAATTTGAATTAACATTTTTGCTTTTAAAATATATCTAATAAGAAAGTAGTGAGTGATTACTCCACAAAAAGCCATTAACAAAATTGTAATTGGAATAGAAAAAATTGGATCCAATCCAAACAATGACCATAGCCAAAAAGAAGAAAACATTGATAGCATTAAATGCTCACCATGAGCGAAATTAACAATATCCATTAACCCAAATATTAAACTTAATCCTGCAGCTATTAATGCATAGATTAAGCCCATCATTAATCCTGTAACTATAGCTTGAAGAATTATTTCTGAGGTCATTATGTTAATTTACTAATATATATACAGATAATATATATAATAAATAAATCTTATTTAGAATAATTCTTAATATTCATCAATAAAGTAAATCGTTGAATTGGTATCTTAGATAGTATTAGAATGTTCTTTTAAAAAACAAATACGAGGGGAAAATAAATGAAAAAATTAATACTTTCAGTATTTACTTTTTTATCATTGGTTTGTGCACCTGCTATAAGTTCAGCACAAGATGTTAAAATTGGAGTACTGTATCCATTAACTGGTCCTGTAGCTCAAGTTGGTAAGGACGCAGTTGCAGCAGTTCAAACTGCTTTAGATATTATAAACAATAGCCACAACATTCCTGGTATGCCTTTAGCAAAAGATGCTGGTCTTAAAGGATTGGGTGGTGGAAAAATATCAATCGTTGTAGGTGACCATGGTGGAAAACCTGATGTTGGTGTTGGTGAAACTGAAAAGATGTTAAATTCTGATAAGGTACACGCGATGTTTGGAGCTTACTACTCATCTGTTACAGGTGCAGCAAGTCAAGTATCTGAAAGAGCTGGAATTCCTTGGGTTAACGGAGAGTCTACATCTCCAAAACTAACTACAAGAGGATTTAAATATTTCTTCAGAGTTACACCTCATGATGGTGAATTCACTCAGTTGATGTTTGAATTTATGAATGACTTTAACAAGAAAAATAGTAACAAACTAAATACTCTTGGTATTATTCATGAAGATACTTTATGGGGATCAGATAGTGGTGGAACTCAAAACAAAATGGCTAAAGATCAAGGCTATAAAGTTATTGAAAAAATAAGCTACAAAGCAAAAACAACATCTCTAAGTTCTGAAGTTCAAAGATTGAAAGCAAAAAACCCAGACGTTTTATTGCCTTCATCTTACACAGCTGATGCTTATTTATTCTTAAATACTGCGAAAGAACTTGATTATAATCCTAAGCTTCTAGTTGCTCAGAATGCTGGTTATACAGATCCTAAGTTTATAGCTACTATGGGAAGTAAAGCGGAAGGTGTAATTACAAGATCACCTTTTAACACTGACTTAGCAACTACTATTCCAATGATAGGAACTGTAAATGAACTTTTCAAAACACATTCAGGTGGAAGAGATCTATCTGATGTACCGGCAAGAGCATTTACAGGATTTATGGCTTTAGCTAATGCAATTAACAATGCAGGATCAACTGACCCTGAAAAAATTAGACAAGCGTTAGTAGATCTAGATATGTCATCAGACTCTTTAATTGTTCCATATAGAGGAATTAAAT
Source organism: Candidatus Pelagibacter sp. (assembly GCA_028227525.1). The sequence continues at coordinate 20,266 of JAOJAE010000010.1, forward strand.
TTGGTGCTGATGGTCAAAATGAGAAAACAAGAGGTATTTTGATGCAAGTTCAAGGTGGAAAATACTGTACTGTTTATCCATTTGAGTTAGCTGCATGTAAACTGCAGTATCCTATGCCTACTTGGGCTCAAAAATAAATTAAATTTAAATTTATCTAAGGCGGTCATTAATTTGACCGCCTTTTTTTTTATAAATACTTTTTATTGAATTATTATAAATTTAAAATAATATAAATTTATATTGATAGAAGAAGCCATAATACTACTCCAAATAATTTTTATAGACATTATCTTAGCAGCGGATAATGCAATTATAATTGGTTTAATAGCAGCTAACTTTGTTCCAAAATATAGAAAACAAATAATTTTATGGGGTGTAGCTGGTGCTCTCGTCTTTAAAATTATTTTTGCAATTTTTGCTACTTATCTTTTTGAATTCTATTTTATAAAAATTTTAGGAGGATTACTTCTTATTTGGATTGTTAATGATCTAAGAAAAGATTTAGTGGAGATGAAAAATAAGGCTAAGACTCCATTAATAAAATCTAAATCTCCATCTTATATACACAGTATATATAAAGTGTTATTTGCAGACATAACAATTAGTTTTGACAATGTAATAGGAGTGGTTGGTGCATCCAAAGGTTATTTTGGGTTTATGATTTTTGGACTTGTTTTATCTGTAGTTCTTACAGGTGCCTTAGCTACTTACATGGCAAACTATATTCAAAAACATATTTGGATTGCCTATGTAGGATTAATCTTGATTTTAATAGTTGGTTTACAATTAATTATTGGTGGATTGGTTGATTTGGAAATACTCAAAATTAATGAGGAATTTAAAAAATACTTTTAATTAATAAGAGTGTTTTTTTAGAGGAAACTTATTATTTCTTACTTCTTTTGTGTAACTAGCTACAGCTTTTGTCATCTCTTTTCTTATATTTGAATATTTTTTAACAAATCTAACATTGATTGGATTAAGCCCTATCAAATCATCAAATACTAAAATTTGACCATCACAATTATTGGATGCACCTATCCCTATCGTTGGAATACTAATTTTTTTGGTTACCATTTTAGATAAAGATGTTTCAACACATTCTAATACAATAGAAAAAACACCTGCTGATTGTAATAATTCTGCATCTTTTAAAATTTTATTTCTCTCTGAAATTTTTTTACCTTTAAATTTAAAAGTTTTTTCTGATTGAGGTAGTAATCCTAAATGACCCATTACCGGGATATTATTTTTAGTCAAAAGTTCAACAATTTTATAAATTTTTTTTCCACCTTCTAATTTAACTGCATCAGATTTTGTTTCTGACATAATTTTTTTTGCATTTTTAAGGGCTTCTTTAGGGTTTCTATATGTGTTGTGTGGCATATCAACAACCATTAAACTTTTTTTAATTCCCATTCTTACACTTTTGGAATGTTCAATCATTGTCATTAAGCTTACTTCTCTTGTAGACTTATAATTGTATAAAACTGAACCAAGTGAGTCTCCGACTAAAATTATATCGCAGAAGTTATCTAAGATTGAAGCAACATTTTTTGAATAAGCTGCTAAACTAACAATCTTTGATTTATTTTTTTTCTTAATTATATCTAATATTTTCTTTTTCATCGACTTACCAAGAGCCGGTATTTTCCATTGAAGCCCAAGGTTCTTTAGGTTCTAGATTTCCCTCTTGAAGTATCTCAATTGAAATTTTATCTGGTGATCTGACAAATGCCATATGACCATCTCGAGGTGGTCTATTAATGGTATAACCCATATCCATTAGTCTTTGACAAGTTTCGTAAATATTATCAACTCTATAAGCAAGATGACCAAAATTTCTTGAACCTTCACCAAGCTCATCTCCATCCCAGTTATAAGTTAATTCAATTTCAGCTTTTTCATCATTTGGAGCAGCAAGAAAGACAAGGGTGAACCTACCTTTTTCGTTTTCCATTCGTCTTGTTTCTTTTAAACCTAATCCATCACAAAAAAATTTTAAAGACTCATCAATATCTTTAACCCTGATCATAGTGTGTAAATATTTCATATGCTTAATTTATAGTTTAAAACTACTCTAATTCAATAGTACTAGGTGGTTTTGAAGTAATATCATAAACAACTCTATTAATACCTCTAATACTGTTTACTATTTGATTGGAAATTGTTTCCATGAAAGACTTTTTAAACTCATAAAAATCGGCTGTCATTCCATCTTCTGAAGTAATTGCTCTTAACAAGCATAAATACTCATAAGTACGATTGTCTCCCATAACACCGACTGTTTTAACTGGTAATAAAGCGGCATAGGCTTGCCAAATCTTGTGATAAAGACCATGATCTTTTAAAGCTTGAATGAAATAATAATCAGCTTCTTTAAGTATTTTTATTTTTTCATTGGTAATTATACCAGGCATTCTTATCGCTAAGCCAGGTCCAGGAAAAGGATGTCTTGAAATAATATCTTTAGATAAATTTAATTCTAAACCTAATTTTCTAACTTCATCTTTAAATAAAAACTTTAAAGGTTCAACAAGTTTTAACTTCATCTTTTTTGGAAGTCCTCCAACATTATGGTGGGATTTTATCTTAGATGTTTGACTTCCTGTTACAGATTTACTTTCAATTAAATCAGGATAAAGAGTTCCTTGAGCGAGGAATTTAACATTTTTAATTTTTTTAGCATATCTTTCAAATATTTTTATAAAAAGATTGCCAATAATTTTTCTCTTCTTTTCAGGATCAGAAACATTATGCAATTTTTTTAAAAATTCTTTTTCTGCATTTACGTAAATTAAATTCATTTTTAAACGCTTTTTAAAAGTTTGAACAACCTGTATCTCTTCATTTTTTCTCAAAAGACCTGTATTAACAAAAATACAGTATAATTTTTTACCAATAGCTTTATTCAGTAATTGAGCTACCACACTACTATCAACACCACCTGATAAAGCACAAATAACTTTTTCTGATCCAACTTGACCTTTAACTTCTTTGATAAGTTGAATTTTTTGATCCTTAGAAGACCAATTACGTTTAATCTTACAAATTAAAAAAATAAAATTACTTATCAGTTTTTTACCATTTTCAGTATGTGTGACTTCTGGATGAAATTGAATTCCATAAAATCTTTTTAATCTATTTTCTACAATTGCAAACTTTGAATTAGTACTTGATGCTATAGCTTTAAAGTTTTTTGGAAGTCTGGATACTTGGTCAGCATGACTCATCCAAACTTTTTTGGATTTTTGTTTATTAAAAAAATTCTTAATTAAAAGACTTTCATTTTTTTTAACTATATTTGCTAATCCAAATTCTCTATGTTTGGATTGTTTTACTTTTCCTCCGTTTAGTTTTGAGAGTATTTGATGTCCAAAACAAATACCTAAAATAGGAACATCTAAATTTATTATTTTTTTATCAAATGAATATTTGTTTATTTGATAAACATTTAGTGGCCCGCCAGATAAAATTATTCCTTTAACAGTCTGATCAATATCTTTTAACTTTATTTTTTTATGACTTATAATCTCAGAAAAAACGCCCAATTCTCTTATTCTTCTCGCAATTAGCTGGGTAAATTGAGAACCAAAATCTATAATTAAGATTTTATTAAGATTTTGATCAAGACTCATTTTTTGGTTCTAAATTTTTAAGAGACTCTTGAATTTCATCGTTTTCATCACATAATTTTTTACAAACTTTTACAAATGTTTCAGAAAGATCTTTAACTTTTGAATAATTTGATTTTTTTAAAGCTATTTTCATCAGCATCAAAATAGCCTCTTCATTATTTGGCTCTATCAGCAATGCTGTATCCAAATTGTACTCTTCTTTTCTTTGATTTTCTTCATGATTATAAATTTTTGCTAAATAAAGGTACGATTTAGCATCCTTTGGATTAAAAACTATATTTCGTTCTAACATAAAACGTGCATCATCATATTTTTTATCCTGATACATTTTTAGTGCTTCATCAAAAAAGTTTTCTTTACTTAATGCAATGTTAGAAGAAGAAACTAAAAAAATTATTGGAGTAATTATTTTAAGAATTTTATTCATCAGTATTTGCTATCATTTTTAACCATATCTACGTTATGAACCATGCTTTCATAAAATCCTGCTTTTGTAATCTTAACAAAGTTTGGTTTTATTCTAAGCTTTATTATATTTTTTGAACCAAGGTAACCCATGGATGATCTAAGTCCACCAATCAATTTATAAATAATACTTTCAACATCACCTTTGTATTTAGCAAATCCTTCAACTCCTTCAGGGACATACTTAGATGTATCTTTTTGTTTAGTTTGAAAATATCTATCAGCCGATCCTTTGTTCATTGCTCCTACAGAACCCATTCCTCTAAAACTTTTAAATAATTTTCCATTTTTTTTAATTAACTTTCCTGGTGCCTCGTCTGTTCCAGCAAATAATGATCCTATCATTACGGCATCAGCGCCTGCTGCAAATGCTTTTGCAAGATCTCCAGAATATTTAATTCCACCATCAGAAATAATTTTTACATCTTTATTTTTTAGTCCATTTCGCACTGATAAAATTGCACTCAATTGAGGAACTCCAATTCCAGCAACTAATCTCGTTGTGCAAATTGAACCAGGACCTATTCCAACTTTAATAATATCAACACCTAATTTAATTAAAAATTTAGCAGCCTCTGGCGTTGCTATATTACCAGCACATAAAGCTATTTTTTTGTTTTTAAATTTTTTTATAAATTTAATTATCTCTCCAACTTTTTTAGTATGTCCATGAGCAGTATCAACTACTATTAAATCAACACCTTCTTTAACAATTGCTTCAGCTCTTTTGAATTCATTTGGTCCAGCACCAACCGCTGCTCCTACTAACAGTTTTTGTTTTTTTACTTTTTTGATCTCTAAAATTTGATTTTTAATATCTAGATTTCTATGAATTACTCCTATTCCTCCTGATTTTGCTATTGCAATCGCCATTTTACTCTCTGTAACCGTATCCATTGCAGATGATAAAAGTGGAATTTTTAGTTTAAGGTTGGGTGTTAATTGAGTGCTAGTATTAACTTCAGATGGTAAAATATCTGAATATTTTGGCGCTAACGTAACGTCGTCAAAGGTAAGTGCTTCTTTTATAGGAACCATGATCTTTTATATACGATTCCTTTAAAAATTAAAGTCTCTATCTAAGTTTGCTGCAAATGATAAAACTTTCCTTAGAATCTTTTCTGCTTGATTTGGGTTTAAAAACCTTCACTTCTTTAAAATATTTTTTTCCTTCTGCGACTATTTCGTTAAATGTTCCACCCAAAAATATTTTAGAAACAAAAAAACCATTACCTTTCAACAAATTTTTTGCAAATAACATTGCTTCAATGCATAATTCACCAGTTTGAATTGAGTCTATATTTTTGATTCCAGTAGTATTTACAGCCATATCCGACATAACAACATCTACTTTTGTATTAATATGTTTTCTAATTTCATTTTGAATACTTTCTTCTGTAAAATCACCCTGTATTTGAACAGTATTCCCTATAGGCTCCATTTTTTTCAAGTCTATTGAAATTAATCTTCCATTTTTTGCAGCTTTAACTGCATATTGTGACCAGCTTCCTGGAGCGGCTCCGATATCTATAATTGAAAGTCCACCTTTGAAAATTTTAAATTTTTCGTCTATTTCGATTAATTTATATGCAGATCTAGCTCTATAACCATCAACTTTTGATTGTCTAACAAAGGTATCTCTCCTTTGTTTATTGACCCAATTTTTAGAAATTTTATTTTTTTTCAATTAATTATTAAATCGTAATTTTCTATCAATTATTTTGCCATCAATAGTTTCTATTTTTGATATATAGTTTTTATCATTTCTTATCTGATCATTATTTTTACCTGCAAAATGTACAATGCCAATTTCATGATTAGGAAGATATGGTTCAACCAAAGTTTCTCTTTCGGTATCATATTTCATTCCTGATATATGTGTCCAATTGCAATAAGCTGGCAAAATTTCTACAGATAGATTGTCACAATATATTGTTATGTTCATTGCAATCTGTTCTGATCCCCAAATTTTTCCTGCCTTTAATGCAATTTTTAAATTTTTTTGCCAAACATCCCAGTGAGAGGCATTAGCTTCTAATGCAAATACACCTATATTCAAATGAGGTTTTAAGGCTACTTGTCTTGCAATTTTTTCAGAAAATCCAGATGATTTTGCATGTTTATAATTTTGAGATTTTATTCTAGCAAAACTACCTAAAAACCATTCAGCTCTTAAAACTCGTCCATAAGCTCTGTCTGCTGATGTTGCAATAGAAAGTTTGTTATTTTCACATCCTTTAAAGTACAATTCAATCGCTTCCCATGAATTGACCCAAGCATCAGCATCGATCCATAAATATTTTTTATAATTAGGAAAATATTTTGGAAGAAATGCTCTTGATACTTGGCTTTTTAACCACTCTCTACCTTTAATTTTAAAATTCGGAACTTCTATATCCCAATCAGCAGGTTTTATTTCATCAACTTTTTTTGCTAGAATAGACTTTTGATCATCAGTCAATCCTGCATCCATTATACAAATTTCAGTATTATTACTCTCTTTAAAGCGTTTTATAGAGTCCACTAACTCATTAAGTAATTCAAAATAATTAGAGTCTGCAAGAGATATTATTACATTTTCTTTCATTACAATACATCTTCTAAATCATCGTCATCTTCAGGAAAATTTTTATTCAGATTTTGTTTTTTTAATTTTTGATAATGAAAAAAACTAATTGGTAGCATTGTTAAGTAAATAATTGAGCTTATTGCTATAACATTAAAAGGATAGATTAGCAGTAGTCCAAAAAATAATATTATTCCAAACAATAAAAAAATAGTTGTTTTTCTTTGAATAACAATTTTTTTAAATGAATAGCTTGGAAATTTACTTATTAATAATAAAGAAGTTATGACAAAAAAAGCTGGCACAACAATATTATAATTAATCAAGATATAATCAAAATTTGTTAAACTTATGATTAAAGGTGTTAAAACTAAAATACCCCCAGCTGGCGAAGGAACACCTTCAAAAAAATTATCTCTCCAAGAAGGTTCTTGGTTTGAATTAATATTAAATCTTGCTAACCTTAATGCTACACAAATTACATAAATTAAACATACTAACCATCCAAATCTACCTAATGTATTTAACTTCCAAAAATACATAATAAATGCTGGCGCTACACCAAAGCTAATCATATCAGTTAAAGAGTCTAATTCTTTTCCTACTTTTGAGGTTCCTTTTATCAATCTTGCTATTCTACCATCTAAGCCATCGATAATTGCTGCTAAAATTATTGCTAGAATTGCAAATTCAAATTTTCCATCTAGTGCAAATCTTATTGAAGTTAATCCAATGCAAACTCCGATTAAAGTAAGCATATTAGGTAAAATCATTCTAGCATTTTTTTTATCAGCTATAATTTTTAAGTTATTCTTGGGCTGTTCCATTTTTTATTTTTTAGCCAATAAAGTCTCACCAGAAATTGTTTTTTGGCCAACTTTAACTAATGGTTCATAGTTTTCATAATAAACATCTGCTCGACTTCCAAATCTTATCATTCCAATTCTATCACCTTGATTAAGCTCTTGACCATTATCTGTTTCGCATACAATTCTTCTTGCTATTAGTCCTGCTATTTGAACTACAATTATATCGTTTCCACTTTTATCTTTTAACTTATAATAATTTCTCTCGTTATCTTCACTTGCTTTATCTAAAGATGCATTAAAAAATTTTCCAGGTTTATATAAAATTTCTTCAACTTTTCCTGAACAAGGTGTTCTGTTTACATGGCAATCAAAAACATTCATGAATATACTTATTTTTTTAAACTTTTTATTATCTAGACCAACTTCTCTTGGTCCATCAACTTCTTCGACCTTTATCACTTCACCATCGGCTGGACTGACTAGATAATTGTCATCTTCAATTATAACTCTTTCAGGATCTCTAAAAAAATAATAAACCCAAACAGTCAATAGCAATCCGATTGTTCCTAAAAAACCACTTATGAATAATAAAACAAGTGTAACAAATCCTGCTATGACTAAAAACTTATAGCCTTCTGTGTGTATCGGTGGAAATATCTTGCTAAACATATTCTTCTATTTGCTAATTTTTGATTAATATGTATATAAACCAATCAAATTCAATTAATAAGATAAATTTAATTTAAATGAGTAAAATCAAGGTAAATAACCCTGTTGTAGAGCTAGATGGTGATGAAATGACTCGTATCATATGGGAGTTCATCAAAAATAAGCTAATACTTCCATATCTGGATCTTAGTATTGAATATTACGATCTTGGAATGAAAAGCCGAGATAATACAGATGATCAAATCACTATAGATTCAGCAAATGCCATAAAAAAAATTGGTGTTGGTATTAAATGTGCAACAATTACTCCTGATGAAGCAAGAGTTGAAGAATTTGATTTAAAAAAAATGTGGAGATCTCCTAATGGGACTATAAGAAATATTATTGGAGGTACAGTATTCAGAGAGCCGATTATTTGCAAAAATATTCCTAAACTTGTTCCTTCATGGACTGATCCTGTAGTTATTGGAAGACATGCTTTTGGAGATCAATATAGAGCAACAGATTTTAAAGTGCCAGGTAAAGGAAAGATGGAGATAAAATGGACCTCGGAAGATGGTAAAGAAGAAATTAAACACGAAGTATTTAATTTTACAGGTCCTGGTGTAGCACTATCAATGTATAATTTAGACAAATCCATCGAAGACTTTGCAAGGTCTTGTTTTAGTTATGGTCTAATGAAAAAATGGCCTGTCTATATGTCAACAAAAAATACAATTCTAAAGCAATACGATGGTAGATTTAAAGATATTTTTCAAGAAATTTTTGAAAAAGAATACAAAGCTGATTTTGATAAAAACAACTTAACTTATGAACACAGATTAATTGATGACATGGTTGCATGTGCAATGAAATGGAGTGGAAAATATATTTGGGCATGTAAGAATTATGATGGTGATGTTCAGTCTGATACAATGGCACAAGGTTATGGATCGTTAGGTTTAATGACAAGTACATTGCTAACACCTGATGGAAAAGTAATGGAGGCTGAAGCTGCTCATGGAACAGTTACAAGACATTACAGAATGCATCAGCAAGGTAAAGAGACTTCAACAAACCCTATAGCATCTATTTTTGCATGGACAAGAGGATTGGCGCACAGAGGAAAATTAGATAACAATAATGAACTAATTAAATTTGCACACACCCTTGAAAGAGTTTGTATCGAATGTGTAGAAAATGGCGCAATGACAAAAGACTTGGCAATTCTTATTGGTCCATCAAGTAAATATTTGACTACCAATCAATTCTTAGATGAGATTGATGGCAATCTAAAAAAGAAATTAAATTAAAGTCTTAAGTTTCTCAAAAGCTTCGTCAATTTTTGATTGATCTTGGCCACCAGCTTGAGCAAAATCTTTTCTACCCCCACCTCCTTGACCTCCAATAATCTCTGATCCTACTTTAACAAACTTAACTGCATCAAATTTTTCTGTTAAACCGTCAGTCACACCAACTGCAATACCAACTTTATCATCTTTGCTTGCAAAAACTATTACAACGCCATCTTTTAATTCTTTTTTTCCTTTATCGACAAGTTTTCTTAATTCTTTAGGTGGTAATCCATCAACTTTCTGAAGTCTTAACTTAACTCCATTAATTTCTTCGTCTTGGATTATGTTTTTTGATTTATCTTCTAAAATTGAATTAACAGAAATTGTTTCTAGCTGCTTAGATAAATTTTTGATTAATGTTTTTTGATCTGATTGATCTAAGTTTGGCTTTCCACCTAACTTAGTTATTTGTTCACTTAATTCTTGGATCTGCTCATCATTTTTTTCAGAAGAAATATTAGATAGTTTTTCTTTATTATTTAAATAGTCCTCTAATTGCTTGTCTCTTAGCGCTTCAATTCTTCTAACACCTGCTGCAATTGAGGATTGGCTAATTATCTTAAACTTACCAATATCACCCGTATTTTTAACGTGTGTACCTCCACAAAGCTCCGTTGAAAAATAGTTACCTTCATCATCACCCATTGATAAAACTCTAACTTCGTCTCCATACTTTTCTCCAAATAGAGCTAAAGCACCATTTTCAACAGCCTCATCTGGTGTCATCAAACGAGTTTTTACATCTGATTTTTTTTTAACCATTGAATTTACAAAATTTTCTATTTTATCGATTTCTTCTGTTGGGATTGGCTTCATATGACTAAAATCAAACCTTAATCGACTTGGTTCAACCAAAGAACCTTTTTGAGTTACATGATCACCTAACACTCTTCTTAAAGACTCGTGCAATAAATGAGTTGCTGAGTGGTAAGCTCTTGTGTCATCTCTTCTTTTAATATCTATTTTTAACTCAACACTATCATTTATCTTTATTGATCCACTTATCACTTTTCCATAATGCACAAAAAGATCTCCTAATTTCTTTTGAACATCTGTTACTTCAAACTTAAAATTATTTGAAATAATTTCACCTGTATCACCTACTTGACCTCCAGACTCTCCATAAAATGGGGTTTGGTTGACAATGATCATACCTTCGTCATTTTCCTTTAACTCACTCACCTCTTTATTATCTGATAACAATGATAAAACTACTCCCTCTGCTTGGTTGGTCTCGTAACCTAAAAATTCTGTTGCACCTAATTTATCTTTTATTCCAAACCAAATATCTTCAACTGCAGAATCTCCTGATCCTTTCCAATTTTTTTTAGCAAGTTCTCTACTTTCTTTCATTAAAGATTGAAATTTTTCCGTATCAATTGACATTGATTTGTTTCTTAAAATATCTTCTGTAAGATCTAATGGAAATCCATAAGTGTCATATAATTTAAATGCTACTTCACCTGGTAAAACTTTATCTATTTTTGAAATCTCTTCATTTAAAATTTTAATTCCACGATCTAGAAGAACTAAAAATTTTTCTTCTTCCATTCTTAAAGTTTCTTTAATTAAAGATTCTGCTCGAACAAGCTCAGGATAATTACCTGACATTTCATTTTTAAGTGTATCAAACAAATTGAAAAAAACAGGCTCCTTAGATCCAAGTAAATGGGAGTGTCTCATTCCTCTTCTCATTATTCTTCTAAGCACATAACCTCTTCCTTCATTTGATGGCAGAACACCTTCTGCAATTAAAAATGCACTAGCTCTTAAGTGATCAGCTATAACTCTAAAACTTGATTGATTAGTTTGGTCTTGTTTTATTTTAATAATATCTGATGCAGAGCTTATTATTTTTTTGAAATGATCTGTTTCATAATTATCATGTGTACCTTGAAGCAATGCTGCAATTCTTTCCAACCCCATACCAGTATCAACAGATGGTTTTGGAAGATCTATTCTTTTATCTTTAGAGATTTGTTCAAATTGCATAAATACTAAATTCCATATTTCAATAAAACGATTTCCATCTTCTTCTTTAGTCCCCGGTAATCCTCCCTCTAGATGATCTCCATGATCATAAAAGATTTCAGAACATGGCCCACAAGGACCAGTTTCACCCATTGACCAAAAATTGTCGGATGTTGCTATTCGAATAATTCTATCATCACTAAAACCTGCAATTTTCTTCCAAAAATTGAAGGCTTCATCATCTTCATGAAAAACTGTTACATAAAGTTTGTTTTTGTCTATACCAAAATCTTTAGTGATCAAATCCCAAGCATAGTGAATTGCTTGTTCTTTAAAGTAATCTCCAAATGAAAAGTTTCCTAACATTTCAAAGAACGTATGATGCCTTGGTGTGTAACCTACATTTTCTAAATCATTATGTTTTCCACCTGCTCTTACACACTTTTGTGAAGTGGTAGCTCTTTGATAATCTCTCTTTTCTAAACCGGTAAATACATTCTTAAATTGTACCATTCCAGAATTAGCAAACATTAAGGTTGGATCATTATTGGGAACTAAGTTGCTAGACTCAACAATCTTATGATCATTCTTCTCAAAATATTTTAAGAATGTGTTCCTTATTTCGTTTAAAGATTTGTCAGCCATATTTTTAAAATACAGCTTTTTTATTCTATGTCTAGATAACAGTAAGGGAAAAAAGGCGCTTATATTAAGCGCCTTTTAATAATTAAAGATGACCTATTAATTAATTCTTTTTAGGAGGTGTTACTTCCTCTTTTATTGCTACTTCTGGATCTTCAATTTGATCTTTTGCAGCTTTTTCTGGGTCAAGAGGATTTCCTTCAATTTTTTTTGCTATAACTCCAGCTTTTTCTCTTATCGACATTTCTATTTCAGCTGCAATATTAGGATTTTCCTCTAAATAAATCTTAGCATTTTCACGACCTTGTCCAATTTTTTCTCCTTTATATGCATACCAAGCACCAGCTTTTTCAACTACTCCAGCTTTTGCCCCAAGGTCAACTAGTTCACCAACTTTGCTAATACCTTTTCCATACATTAAATCAAACTCTACTACTTTAAATGGAGGTGCTACTTTATTTTTAACCACTTTAACTCTAGTTGAGTTACCAATAATCTCGTCACCATTTTTAATTGCTCCAATTCTTCTAATATCCATTCTCACAGATGAGTAAAATTTAAGAGCATTTCCGCCTGAAGTAGTTTCTGGACTTCCAAACATTACTCCAATTTTCATTCTAATCTGGTTAATAAAAATCATCATAGTATTAGTGCTTGAGATTGAACCTGTTAATTTTCTCAAAGCTTGACTCATTAATCTTGATTGAAGACCAACATGATGATCTCCCATTTCTCCTTCAATTTCTGCTCGAGGAGTTAATGCTGCAACTGAGTCAACAACAATTACAGAAATTGATCCTGATTTAACTAGTGTATCAGCTATTTCTAAAGCTTGTTCGCCTGTATCAGGTTGTGAAATTAATAATTCCTCAGTATCTACACCAAGTTTTTTTGCATAAACTGGATCTAATGCGTGCTCTGCATCAACAAATGCACAAATCCCACCAGCTTTTTGAGCTTCAGCAACAACTTGTAGTGCTAATGTAGTTTTTCCAGAAGATTCTGGTCCATAAACTTCAACAACTCTTCCTTTTGGCAAACCACCTATTCCAAGCGCTATGTCTAAGCTTAAAGATCCTGTTGATACCGACTCAACATCCATTGCTCTTCTTTGGCCAAGCTTCATTACAGAACCTTTTCCAAAATTGTCAGTAATTTGTGCTATTGCAGCATCTAATGCTTTATTTTTTTCGTTACCTTCTGCTTGTTGCGCTTTTGTAGTTTTAACTACTTTTAAGTTGTTTTTAGTCATTTTTAGCCTTTTTTATTAATATTTTTAACTCTCGAATCATGGATTAAATGTACACATTTTGTTCTCATTAGCAATATATTAATTTTTAGGGCTAAAAAAACAAATAATTACTTAAGTTTTAGGTACTGGCTATTTAAAAGACCGACTGCTTTTAGAAGATTATATTGAGCCATTAGATAATCTCTTTCTGAATTTACCAAGGACAATTGTGCAGATAACAATAATGAATTTGATTGAATAACATCAAGTGTTGTTCTTGATCCCCTTTCATATTCAGCAGCTATTCCTTCGTTTGCAATCTTGGATGATTTTAATTGAACTTTGATAGAATTTAAGAAACTTTTAGAAGCCTCTATATTTGACCATGCACTTGCAACATTAGTCTCATTAGTTCTTACAATATGATCTAATAACAATCTCTTTCTTGTTGTTAAATTTGTGTTTTTATTAACTTTATACTTATTTTTTCCGCCCAAATTAAAAGGCCAACTTACAGTTGCTTTTAAAATGTCTTTATCTCTCTCGCCTATGGTTGAGCTAAGATCGTCAGTATAAGATTTTTCTAAAGATACAGAAGCAGTTGGTTTTAAATCTGACTCAACAATTGATATATCTTTTTCAGATATTTCTAAATCTAATTTTGCAATCTGAATATCTGGATTATTTTGTTTAGATAAATTAATTGCATCATTTAAAGTTTTTGGAATATTAACAATTGCATTTGAATTTTTCTTTAATTTGTTTGGATCATTAATTTTCCCAATTATATTTTCATAATTAAGTTTATTAATTAACAACTCACTTTTAGACATTGCAAATTGTGCTTGAGCACCAGCTAGTGAGGACTCTGATTGAGCTACATCTGCATTAGTTATTTGCCCTCTATCTCTTCTAATTTTATCATTTTCTACTTGTTTAATTAAAAGATTTAAATTTTTTGAATTAATATTTAATTTTTCTCTTGCTAAAATTAAGTTTGTATATGCATTAATTGCATCGTGTAACACATCTTGTTCTTTTTTTACTAATTGAGCTTTTGCAAGATTTAATAAAATTAAATTTTTTTCAAGCGTAAGATCTCTACCATAATCTAATATCGTTTGTTCTAACTTTATTGATGTAGTGAAGGGGTCAACATCATTTTTAGTTGCTGTTCCACCGTTTTGATTTTTAAGTGTATTAGTATTTTCAAAACTTTTGGAGCCACTTATAGTAAGAGAGGGTTTAAAATCAGCTTCAGAAATTTTAATATCTTGTTCAGAAACTTTTATATTTTCTCTTTCAGCGTTAAGCTGAATATTGTTTTGATAAGTTTGATTTAAAGCATCGTATAAAGTAACAGCAATTGCGTTACTAAAACTAAACACCGTTAAACTAACTAGTATTAATATTTTTTTCATTTTCTCTTATATACCGCAGATTTAATTTGATGGTTACTGTTTAAATTCAAAATAATAGAAGCATATTTAGGCATTTTTTTGAACATGTTTTCTGTAATTCTCTGGTAAGTTTGCATAAAGTTTATCACATCCCCTTTACTCATTATCTTATGATTAGATGATTTTTTTGTATTAAGCCAAAGTTTATGCTCTTGCTTTAATCTCCATTTTTGAAGCAAACTAAAGTTCTTAGCCTTTAAATAAATCATGCAATTAAGTTGAGAGTACAATTCCTTATATTTTGTCTTTAATTGCTGGTTAACATATCTTCTCCAGACAAGCTTTTGATCATTTACTTTTTCGAGCGAATTAATAGATTTTTTAAGAGTTTTATTCTCTTCAGCTTTTGCCCCTACGCACCAACCTTCAAATATTATCACATCTGGTTTTTCTTTTATTTTATACCAATTCTTTTTAGAAAATCGGTCATCAACCGCTTTATTGAAATTTGGTAAATCAATTTTCTTAAATTTCTTACTTTTTGCTTTTTTAAAAAAGTTTAACATCATTTGCACATCATGTGTTCCAGGCACCCCTCTTGTGCCTAACATTGGGTGAACTTTCTTTGATAAATTTAATCTTTCTTTTCGAGTTTTATAAAAATCATCTATTGAAATTTTAAATACTTTTAATTTGAAATACTTTTCTAATATTATTTTTATAATTGAACTGATAGTTGTTTTACCTGTTCCCTGTCCTCCTGCTAAACCAACAAAGTAAGGTTTTTTATTATTTGCTTTTTTTGCAATCCAAAAACACATTGGAATTAAAAAAGATTTTAGCATCCCATCTTTATTGCCAAACTTTTCAGATGATGTTTCTTGTGATTTAATAAATTTAAAACAATCTTTTTTTACTTTATCAAAACAAACATTTACCGAACTCATAGAAAACTATTTTTTTTGATCTAAGGGATGATTGTTGCCGTCAATTAATGTGATATCTTTTAAATCAAAAGTATTTATTTCATCAACACAACCTAGATTAAATCCTGTCATGGCTGGATTACTTCTTGGATTGTGGTGAGTATAAATTCCACAGTTTGAGCAGAAATAATGTTTCGCAACTTTAGAATGAAATTGGTAAAGTTTTAATTTATCTTCACCTTTTATTATTTTAAAATCTTCATTCTTAACCATCGACATAATTGCACCTTTTCTTTTACAAATTGAGCAATTACATTTTACAATTTTTTCTAAATCTCCATCTATGTTAATTTCAGCTTCTACTTCTCCACAGTGACATGTTAATTTTTTCACTATTCTCCCCATTTTCCGTGAAACTCATAAACAACTGCAGGTTCATCACCTACTACCCAGCCATCATGGCCTGGATCTATTGAATACGCATCACCTGCTTTATAAGTTAATTCTGTTCCATCATCATGCTTAGCGCAAACTGATCCTGAAACTATTATTCCAAGGTGTTTTGTTTTACAGCTATCAGTACCTACAGTTGGTTTGATATCTTGTGACCATTTCCAACCTGGTTGCAAAGTTAATCTCATTACTCGTTGGTCTCCTACTTTTACAATATCCATTTTAGCATTGTTAAAACTGGTGTTACTTTCATCTGGATTATCAAAATTTTTAACTTCGATTGAGCTCATATTTTTTTCCTTTTATAATTAAATTAGAACTATAGACTACTAATGGTTGAAGTTATCCACAATAGTACAAAATGTAGTTTCGGATGTTCACCTTTTGATTCACTTTTGATTCACTTACAGACTCAAAATACAACCTCTTGCGTGTATTGTATAACTAGTCTATAAAATAGAACAAAACAAGAACATGAAACTAACAATCCCTTATTATCTACATAAAGCAGGCGCTGGTTTTCCTTCTCCTGCAACTGATTATATCGAAGAAGATATTGATCTCAATATGCATTTAATAAGAAATGTTCCAGCAACTTTCATCATTAGGGTTCAAGGTAAATCAATGGTCGATGTTGGAATTAATGACGGAGATTTATTGGTGGTTGATAAAAGTTTAAAACCAAAAAACTTTTCAACTGTGATTGCAAATGTTCATGATGAACTTGTGGTTAAAAGCTTAGTTCAAGAAAGAGATAAAAAGTTTTTAACGTCAGGATCTAAAGAGTTTACTGACAGAATTTTAATTAACGAAGAACAAGACATCTTTATCTGGGGGGTTGTAACTTATGTCGTCCATTCTACGTACTAAAAAAATAGCATTAGTTGATTGTAATTCTTTTTACGTTTCATGTGAAAGATTATTCAATCCTAAAATAAGAAGAAAACCTGTTGTAGTTTTATCTAACAACGATGGTTGTATCATCTCAAGATCGAATGAAGCAAAAGCTTTAGGAATTAAAATGGGTGAGCCTTATTTTAAAGCAAAAGATATTATTCTTAAAAATAAAGTAGAAGTTTTTTCATCTAATTATTCTTTGTATGGTGATTTATCTAGAAGAGTAATGCGAACGCTTAAAAGATTTAATTCTGACATAGAAATTTATTCTATTGATGAAGCATTTTTAGATTTATCAAATTTTCCAGATCAAGATGTAGAAAAAATTGGAAAAGAAATAAGAGAAACTGTTTTACAATGGACTGGTATTCCAACTAGCATTGGAATTGCTAAAACAAAAACGCTAAGTAAAATTGCAAATCATATTGCAAAGAAAAAACAATCAGGGGTTACAAGTTTAATTGGAATTGATAACTTAGATCCTGTACTTGAAAAAATTGAAATTAACGATGTTTGGGGTGTTGGTAGACAACTTACAAAATTCTATAATAAAAATGGAATTTATAATGCAAAGCAACTTAAAAATAAATCTAACAGTTGGATTAAAAAATCTTCTAATGTTCTAAGTTCAAGAACTGCAATGGAACTTAAAGGTATTCCTTGTATCAATTTAGAAACAACTACAACAAAAAGAAAAAGTTGTGTTGTTTCAAGATCATTTGGGAAAAGAGTTGAGAGATTTCAAGAATTAAAAGAAGCAGTTGCTAATTATTGCCTGAATGCATCTGAGAAAATAAGATCAGAGTCGTTAGTTGCAAAAGCAATTACAGTATTTGTTAGAACTAGTCCCTTTCAAAGAAACTATGGATACTATTCAAACGCAAAGACAATTGATTTTCCTATTGCAACAAACAATAGTATTGAAGTAGTTAAAACTGCAGTCACCATACTTGAGAGTATATTTAAAAATGGTTATCAATATCAAAAAGCAGGTGTAATGCTTACTGGACTTTCAAATGCTAATGATAAAACTAATCTATTTTCATCTGAAAAAGATGAGAAAATAAGCAGCTTAATGAGGTCTATTGATAACACTAATCATAGATACGGAAGGTCTACTTTAAGCGTTGCAAGTGCCGGGGTTCATAAAAAATGGAACATGAAAAGAGAATACTCTTCTAAAATAGATACAGCTGATTTTTTTAGCCTACCGACGATTAGGGCTTAATTTACTTGCCTTTTTTTATTGGGTCGTAGACAATCTTTTTATAATTAAAATCTTCGTATAATGCGTTAGTTACAACAATCCTAGATCTTTCAAAATCAATTACAACATGTTGGCCACTTCTACCATGCATACCCATTACAGCTCTTTTTTTACTAATTCCTTTATAATGAGTTTGAAATTGTCCTGCATATCCACTGGCAAATCTCCATTGAATTCTATCTCCTTTTCCTTCTCTTTCTCTTTTATCGTTCTCTTTATCTACTCTATTTTCAAAAATAGTTTTTAAATATTTTCCGACACAAGTATCTTTTTTCCAATCATTTAACATAGCTTTAGCAATTCTAAGATAATCATATCGTGTAGCGTAAAACATAATATTCGCATTTCCTT
>JAOJAE010000011.1 GCA_028227525.1 Candidatus Pelagibacter sp.
TAAAAATTTTTTAGTTTTTTTATTTGGTTTACTAAAGATATTAGCTTTTAAAGAACAAACTTTATATTTCGGAAAATGTTTATCTATGTAATTTTTATTTTGAATATATCCAATATAATTATCAAATGATGATTTGATCTTAATCCATTCTTTATTTTTAGATAATATTTTAAATTTTTCTCCATAAATTATTTGAGATGTGACTTCAGAATTTTTTGAAGCTTTTTTATAGATATTAGAAAATTGTTTTTTAAAAAAAAAATTATTTTTCACTTAATTTTAATTTATCTTTAATAATCCATAAACAAATTAAAGAAGGGATGACCATTATTGCTGTTAAAATAAAGAATGTACCCCAGTCTCCATTTAGCCAATCAACTAATGCCCCAGATGAAGATGCAAGCGTAGTTCTTCCAGCAGTTCCTATTGATGCTAGTAGAGCATATTGAGTAGCTGTATAAGTCCTATCAACAAGTAAAGAAATAAATGCCACAAATGCAACCGTTGCAAAAGCTGCCGCTATATCATCAAAAATAACTGCAACTGCGAATAACCATTCTGACTTTCCACTCCATGCTAATGCTGAAAATAATAAATTAGTAGAAGCCATTAAAATACCTGCAAGAAACATTGCTTTTAAAACCCCTGATCTAATTACAAATAGACCACCAAGTAACGTAAAAATAACTGTTGTTATCCAGCCTAATGTTTTTGAATAAATTGCAATATCACCCTTAGAAAAACCTATTTCTTTATAAAAGACTATGGACATACGACCTAGAAATGCTTCACCTATCTTAAATAAAAACACAAAACCTAAAATACCTAATGCAATGGAAAATCCATTTTTTTTAAAAAAACTTATTACAGGGCCACCCAGTGTGCCACTTATCCAAGCGATCATATTTGTTATAAAATTTTGTGATCCAAGTTTACTTTGAATTAATTGATCAGTTTTTTTTTGATTAACTTTTCTAGAAGTTGAATTTGTTTCATGGACAAACATTAACCCAATATTCATTAAAATTACCACAATACCCAAAATTAAAAATGTTGATTGCCAGTAATTAACTATGCCAATGTTTTGAAAGTATTCTGCTGTAAATAAAGCTATTACACCACCTAATTTATATCCACTCCACCAACCAACAACTGCCATCGCAGCACCTGCGGCCATTGATTTACCCTCATGTTCACCAATTTGTTCGATTCTTAAAGCATCTACAGTTATATCTTGTGTTGCTGATGCAATTGCAATGATTAAGCCAATTGTAATTAATAGAGCAAGATTCTCTGTCGGGTTTATTAAACTCCATATAACTAAACAGATTAAAATTGCAGTTTGCATTAACACTATCCATCCACGTCTATGCCCAAGTTTTTTTGTGAGATAAGGAATTTGAAGTCTATCGACAAGAGGTGCCCATAGATAATTAAAAGCGTATACTCCAAATATTAATCCTGCCCATCCAATAGTTGATCTACTTAATCCTTCTTCCTTAAGCCATAAACTCAAACTGCTACCTATTAAAACCCAGGGAAAACCAGAGATAGCTCCAAGTAACAATATCCTTACCATTCTTCTGTCAAAATAAACTGAAAAGGTTTCTGATAAAGATTGTTTTTTTATTTCAAGCATTTTTAGTTTCTCCAAAAAGATGGTAGAAATAATACTAATATTGCAAATAGCTCAAGTCTACCTAAAATCATACCAATTGTTAAAATCCATTTAGAAATATCAGGTAAAGAGGAAAAATCTCCATTGGGACCTATTATTGGCCCTAATCCTGGTCCAACGTTGGAAATTGATGTTGCGGCTCCTGAAATTGCAGTAATAAAATCTAGACCAGTCAGAGATAATAATGCTGCAAGCACAAAGAAGATTACAAAGTAAAAATAAATAAAAGAAATTATTGATGCTATAAATTTGTCATCAACTGAATTTTGATCATATTTAATAACAAAAACACCTTTTGGATAAATAATTTTTTTAATTTGAATTGATATAAATGAATATAAAATTTGAATTCTAAAAATTTTAATACCACAAGTAGTTGATCCAGCACACCCACCTATAAACATTAGTGCTAAAAATAGAGTGATTGGAAAGCTACCCCAACTATCATATTCAGAATTTACATATCCAGTTCCTGTTAATATAGAAATACTATTAAAAAATACTGACCTTAAATTAAAATTCTCATAATTACTTAATAACAAGTATATCGATAATAAAAAAATTGCTGTGATAATAATTTTAAAAAATGTTTTAATTTGTACATCTGTTAAAAAAATTTTTTTATTTCCATTTATAAATTTAATGTAAGCGATAAATGGTACACTTCCTAAAATTATGAATATCATTGAAGCTATTTCTATTGGAATACTATTGAAATAACCAATAGATTGATTGTAATTTGAAAAACCACCTGTAGCAATTGTAGTCATTGAGTGTGTTAAGCTGTCAAACTTACTCATTCCAAATAACCAATATGTGATTCCACACATTATAGTTAAGCCTGAGTAAATATAGATTAATCTTAAAGCTATCTCTTTAGATTTTGGAAGTATTTTTTCAGAAGAATCATTACTTGAAATTTTGAATAATTGCATTCCACCAACGTTCATTATTGGCATCAAAGTGATTGCCATTACAATAATACCAATACCACCTAGCCATTGTAGTATCGCTCTCCATAATAAAATTCCTTTTGGTGTAAATTCTAGATTTGAAATAATTGTTGAACCAGTAGTCGTTATTCCAGACATACTCTCAAAAAATGCATCGGTCACTGAAAGTTCTATTGTTGAAAATATAAATGGTAAAGATCCAAAAATTGCTATGCTCAGCCACGAAAGTGCAGTGAGTAAAAAGGCTTGCTGTAAATTTAATTTTTTATCGTGATCTAGGTTTGATAAAAAAAATAGAGTTCCAAAAACGATTGTAATAATTGATGCACCAAAAAATGAGGAGTCTATTTCAGAATAAGCAAATTGAGCAATAATAGGTATGAACATGGATACCCCCAGAATTATTTGCAAAATTCCTAGTGTAAAAAAAACAGTTTTATAATTAGACATTTTGAAAGAACATTATTTTATGGTAAATAAATTTCAACTCTATAAGAATTAGTAAAACCACTGATTTAAGATTATTAGAAGCATAATTCATGATTAAAAAAGAAAATTTAGATAAAACTAGTGCTTGGCCTTTTGTTGAAGCAAAAAAATTACTTAGAGAGAGAAAATCATTTATAGAAAAAAAAGGTAAGATTACGCTTCAGACAGGTTATGGCCCTAGTGGACTTCCCCATATAGGAACATTCGGAGAAGTTGCAAGAACTTCGATGATGGTAAATGCCTTAAAGCAGTTGTCTGATTTTCCCACTGAAATAATAACATTTTCTGATGATATGGATGGTTTACGAAAGGTACCTGACAACGTTCCTAATCAAGAATTATTAAAAGAAAATCTTCATAAACCATTAACCCAAGTTCCCGATCCATTTAAAAAATTTAGTAGTTTTGGTGAGCATAATAATGAAATGTTAAAGAAATTTTTAGATAGTTTTAAATTTAATTATAATTTTCAAAGTTCTACTACTCTTTATAAAAGTGGTTTTTTTAATCCAACACTTAAAATTATTTTAGAAAATTATGAGGGAATTATGAATATTATTATTCCTACGCTAGGTAAGGAGCGTCAACAAACTTATAGTCCTTTTTTGCCTATTTGTCCTGAGACCGGGCATGTTTTAGAGATTCCTGTAATCGAAATTGATAAAGAAAAATCAAATATTATTTTTGATAATAAAGGAAAAAAATTAGAGACAAGTATTTTAGATGGAAATTGTAAATTACAATGGAAAGTTGATTGGGCCATGAGATGGTACGCTTTAGATATAGACTTTGAGATGTATGGAAAAGATTTGATTGAAAGTGCAATTTTGTCTACAAAAATAATAAATTTATTAGGAAAGAAAAACCCATCTGGCTTTGCATATGAGCTATTTTTAGACGAAAAAGGTGAAAAAATTTCTAAATCAAAAGGGAATGGAATAACAATTGACCAATGGTTGGAATATGCGTCACCAGAAAGCTTATCTCTGTACATGTATCAAAATCCAAAAAGAGCTAAAAAACTATATAAAGAAATAGTTCCAAAAGCTGTTGATGAATATTTAGATTGTATTGAAAAGTCAAAAAAACAAAATGAACTACAATTACTTATGAATCCTGTGTGGCATGTTCATAATGGCAATATCCCAGAAGAAGAAATGATTATGACATTTTCCATGTTGCTAAATTTAGTTGAAACCAGTAATGCCGATAATAAGGATTTGTTGTGGAAGTTTGTTAAGAAATATAAACCAGATATTTCTGAAACAAATTTTCCAATTTTTGATGCCTTAGTTGGATATGCGATTAAATATTTCAATGATGTAATTAAAGCTCAGAAAAAATATAAAACACCAAATGAATCAGAAAAAAAAGCTCTTGAGGCTTTGGTGAAAACCCTAGAAAAGTGTACAGATGAAATGTCGCCAGAAGATATTCAAACTTTGATTTATTCAACTGGAAAAGAAAATGGTTATGCGGACAATTTAAGAGATTGGTTTAAATTAATATATGAGGTAGTTTTTGGAGATGAAAATGGACCTCGGATGGGATTTTTTATAAGCTTTTTTGGTGTAAAAGAAACAACCGAGCTATTAATGAATAAACTAAAATAATGTTTTCTAAACTAAGACCACTAATATTTAAGGTAGATCCAGAAAAAGCACATACATTAGCAATAAAGTCATTAAAATTTAATTTAATTCCAAATGTATTTGATGAAAATAAAAACGACTCTATTTTTCAAACAAAAATTTTTAATAAAGTTCTTGATAACCCAATTGGAATGGCAGCTGGATTTGATAAAAATGCAGAAGTGTATAACGCATTATTTAAATTAGGATTTGGATTTGTTGAAGTTGGAACAATAACTCCTTTGAAACAATATGGTAATCCTAAACCTAGGGTGTTTAGGCTAGTAGAGGATGAAGCATTAATTAATAGATTAGGTTTTAATAATCATGGAGCTGAAATTGTCAAAGACCGTATCAAGCGTAATAAAAAGTTAGGATTACTAGGTATTAATATTGGTCCTAATAAAGATACTAGCGATAGATTGAATGATTATTTAATTGGATTAAAAACTTTTCATGAAGAGGCTGACTATATAACAATCAATATTTCATCACCAAACACTGAAAATTTAAGAAATTTTCATGAAGGTGGTAAATTACAAGATTTACTCAAATCAGTTATTACAGAAAAAAAAAATTTAAATTCAAATATTCCTATTGCTGTTAAAGTGTCACCAGACATCAGTGAAGATCAGGTAAATCAAATCACTGAAATTCTATTAGAAAATGAAATAAATGTAGTAATCATTTCAAATACATCAGATGCCACAAGAGATAAACTTAGCAACATTCAAAGACACCAAAAAGGAGGTTTGTCTGGAAAACCAATTGAGGAAAAATCAAATATTTTGATAAATAAATTTTATAAATTATTAAAAGGTAAAATTAAAATAATAGGTGTCGGTGGAGTTGACTCTGGTCAAGCGGCTTATGATAAATTTATAGCTGGAGCAGATTTTGTTCAACTCTATACAGGAATGGTTTTCAAAGGCCCTAATATTGCAGGAATTATTAAAAAGGACCTTAAAGAATTATTAATTAGAGATGGTGTTAAAAATTATACTGAAATTGTAGGAAATAAAACTCTAACTTAAATGTAATAAACTTGACGCTTTCAATATCTCCCCTTATATAGGCACTATTATTATGTCAAAAAAATGTGAATTAACCGGAAAAATCCCAATGAAGGGTCATAATGTTAGTCATGCTAACAACAAGACTAAAAGAAGATTTTTACCAAATTTAAAAAAAGTTAAATTCACAAGTGAATTAATGAAGAGAAGTTTAAAATTAACAGTGAGTAATTCTGGAGTTAGATCAGTTGATAAAAAAGGTAGCTTTGATGAATTTCTTAAGGCTGTTAAAAATAAGAATTTATCACCCAGACTAAAGAAATTGAAAAAAGGTATTTTAATAAAATCTCCCTTTAAGAAAAAGCCTGTAGCTAAATCAGCTTAATGAGTAAACTTTTTATTACCCTGTCAATTTTGATGGGAGTAGTTGTTTTATCCTCTAATTATCTTGTACAATTCCCGATCAATTATTATGGATTAAGTGAAATTCTCACTTATGGAGCCTTTAGTTATCCAGTAGCTTTTTTGATTACAGATTTAGCAAATAGATTTTACGGTAAATTTGTAGCTAGAAAAATTGTCTATTTTGGATTTTTTATAGGGATTATTTTTACTCTTTTATTTTCAACTGATTTTGCAGATTTAATTTCTGTAAGAATTGCAATTGGATCAGGAGTTGCTTTTATTACAGCGCAACTATTAGATATTCAAATTTTTGATCGTCTAAGAAAAAAAGAGTGGTTTATAGCACCTTTAACTTCATCTTTTATTGGTTCAACAATTGATACTTTTTTATTTTTTTCTATTGCATTTTACGCAACAGGAGTTCCTTGGATTACATTGTCATTAGGTGATTTAGCTATAAAATTATTTGTATCCTTAGTAATGTTGATACCATTCAAAATTTTACTTAAAATCAGTAAGCCAATTTAAATTTAATACAAAAACTTATAAGATAAAATTTTGTAAGCTAGCTTGGCTACAAGAAAGTTATATGAGTTAAAACCTTTTATTGGAGATAATTCATTGATATCTGCACCAACAATTTTTGAATTTTTTGCTGCAATTCGAATAATGTTTAAAGTTTCATCCCACAGAAGTCCACCTGGTTCAGGAGTTCCAGTTGCAGGCATGATACTTGAGTCCAACCCATCAACATCAAATGTTAGATAAACCGTTTTGTTCTTTATTAATTTCTTAAATTTATTAAGATTCCATTTGCTCTTATCTTTTGCCCAAAAAATATTAATTCTAGATGAGTTTTTTTTTAAAAATGGGATCTCACTTTCAGATATATTTCTTATACCAAAAGAAATTAGAGAAACATTTGGGAAATCCAAACATCTTTTTATTGCCGAAGCATGTGAAAATTTTTCTCCATTATAGCTTTCTCGCAAATCTGCGTGAGCATCAAAGTGTAGAAGACAAATATCTTTGTATTTTTTTACAAAAGGAGCAATACATCCAGGTGTGATTGAGTGCTCACCACCGAAGGTCATAGGAAAAAGTTTTTTTTCTAAAATTTCTTCATTGATTTTAGACATTTTAGATAGTGCCTTTTTAATATTTTTATCAATCTTGAATGGTTTTAAAGTTTTGATACCTATTTTTTTGTATGGTTCACAATTTAATTCTTCATCATAAAGCTCTACTTGATGTGAAGCTTTAATTATTTCTTTAGGTCCATTTCTTGTTCCTCCACCATAACTGACTGTTTTTTCTAAGCCAAAAGGAACTATCACAACTTTTTCTTTAAAATTAACCTTATTATCAATTCCAAGAAATCCATTTTTATTTGAAAGATATTTCAATTTTTACTCAAAAATTTTGGTGAAGTTTTTTCTATCTCTATTTTTCCACTCAGCTCTATGATAAGCGTCACTTGCGATCAAAGGTAAAACACTTGTTGCCTCTGCAAATACCATTTGCTCTTTTGTAATATCTACCTTACCCCAAGAGCTTGCTTCTTTTAAAGTTGAACTACTACATGCACCATCTCTTGAGTCAGCCACAGTAATTTGCACAGCATATTTATGCATATCAACTTCTTTACCTAATAGTTCAGCACAAATTACAGTATCCTGTATAAAATTTTTTGGCACACCCCCACCAATCATAAATAAACCTGAGCCTTTAGATCTAATTTTTATTTCTGTCAGCTCCCTGAATTCTCTTACAGAGTCTATTGTCATGTGTTGTTTTGGATTTTTTTCTTGATGAATCACTAAACCAAATCCTGCACTTGAGTCTGTAAAAGCTGGACAAAAAATTGGTACATTATTATCAAAAGCTGTTTCAATTAAAGAATCTTTCTTTTTTGAGTTTTTCTTTAAATATTTTCCCATTTCATAAATAAACTCTCTAGAGGTGTAACTTCTTGGTTCCAAAGTATCGGCAATTTCACATATAATTTTATCACACATCTGAAGCTCCTCTTCATCAATGTAAGTATCATATATTCTATCTATATAATTATTTCTCAGTTCAGTATCATCTTGAAATTGTGAGCCTTGATAATGTTTAAATCCTAGTGCCTCAAAAAAATCCATATCTACAATAGAAGCTCCAGTTGCAACAATTGCATCAACCATATTGTATTTAACAAGATCTTTATAAATATTCATACATCCAGCGGCTGATGTAGAGCCTGCTAATGTTAAGAATATTGTACAATCTTTATCTTTCAGCATATCATTAAAAATATTTGCAGCATTTGCTGTTTCTCTTGAAACAAAAGACATTTTTTCCATTGAAGAGATTATCTTTCGAGAGTCAAAAGATGTAATATCAATATGTTCTACTGGATTTTTTAAAAAGTCTTTTTTACTATTATGACCTGGGTTTTTATGATCTGACATTAAGCGACTAAAGTAGCTTTGTTAATGTCTTTGTCATACATTGTCATGATCGGTTTATCCTCAACTTCATAGACTTCATCTGAGTAATAACCATTAAATTGAGTTCTAAATGTTAATCCATAAGAACCAAGCTGACCTAACTCAATATAATCATTTTCTTTAATATTATTTGGAAGTAAAAAAGGACCTTTCATATAATCCATACTATCGCAAGTTGGACCATAAAAATCAAAAGCAGTTAATTTCTTTGATATAATTTTATTAGAATTTTCTTTAATCATTTTAGATGGAAAGACGATATTAGGTGTGCCAGCATCAAAAAGTGTTCCGTATGTCCCATCATTTATATAAAGTTTCTGTTTTTTTCTTAAATTTACTCTAACAATAGTAGATCCACTTTCAGCAACTAATGCTCTTCCAGGTTCACAAATAATTTCAGGTAACTTTTCAAGTTTTAAATTTTCTAACCCTTTTTTTATTTCATTAAAATAATTATCCATTGATTGAGGTATTAAGTCAGGATAAATTGTTGGAAATCCTCCACCAACATTAATGTAATCAGGTAATATTTTTGTCTTTTTGATTATATTTCCGATTTCATTAATACCCTTTGAGTAGGAGATTGGATGCATACATTGAGAACCAACATGAAAACTTAGCCCAATTTTTTTTGCATGTTGTTTTACAAGTCTTAATAATCCAGCCGCCTCTGAATTTAATGCGCCAAATTTTTTTGATAAATCTATTTCAGCATGTTCATTTGAAACTGCTACTCTTACAAATAATTCTAAGTCTTTAGCATTATTAGTGCTCTTAATTATTTTGATTAATTCATCTTTAGTGTCTAGTGAGAAGGTTTTAACTCCATAATTAAAATAAGCTTCTTTAATACTTTCTCTACTTTTAACCGTATGCATGTATGAACACTTTGCTGTTTGGCTAAAATTTCTAATGCTTTTAATTTCTTCTACGGAAGCAACATCAAATTGCTTTACACCACTGTCTATAATTGTTTCAATTACACTAGGATGCGGGTTGGTTTTAACAGCGTATAGAATTTTACCTGGAAAATTTTTAGTAAAATATTGGACTGCAGATTGAATAGAATTCTTTCTGATGCAATATACCGGCTTTTCAGGTTTCAGTTGATTTATTATTTCTTCAACTGATTTAAATTTTTGCATTTAAAATGCCTCCAAAAAAAAATTTAATAAAAAAAAGCTTTTTATCTCTAAAAAACTTTAAAATTTCCTCCTATTAAGCTTATAGATTAATAATGTAAAGCAAATAATAGGTCTTGAATTATTTGAGCTAGTAACCATATCTATAAAATGAAAGAACAAGTAATCCTGAAAAATATTAATGATTTTGATAATAAATCTCTACTTATAGTTGACGACGACAATCCCTTTAGAGAGAGATTAGCTAGAGCTATGGAAAAAAAAGGATTTGAAGTTGTTCAAGCAGAAAGTGTGCAAAAAGGTATAGAATCAGTTAAAGCAAAAAAGCCAGGTTTTGCTGTGGTAGACTTAAGACTTGGAGATGGTAACGGACTAGAGGTTGTAAAACAAATTCAAAGTACAAATAGTGAGAGCAGAATAATTATGCTTACAGGATATGGAAATATTCCAACGGCAGTTGCAGCTATCAAAGAGGGTGCAATAGATTATCTTGCAAAGCCAGCAGATGCAGAAGATGTAGAAAAAGCTTTACTTGCAGATCCTAGTAAAAGAGCTGCTCCTCCTGAGAATCCGATGTCAGCAGATAGAGTTAAGTGGGAGCACATACATAGAGTATTTGAGCTATGTAACAGAAATGTATCTGAAACGGCTAGAAGATTGAAAATGCATAGAAGAACTCTTCAAAGAATTCTTTCTAAAAGATCACCTAGATAAAATTTCTAATTTTTAAAATTTTTTTTATTAATAAAGCCAAGAGTACAACTTTAAATACTTCAGCTAATAAAAAAGGTTTAGCTCCTAAGGCAAAAATAGGCTTATCCCAGCCAATTAGAGTTCCAAGCCATAATAATCCGAGCAAATAGATAGTTGAAGTTGCAATTGTAAGTTTTGCTAAAACTAGTAAAAAGTTATCTTTGCTACTGATCTTTGATGCTAAATAGCTTGCAGTCAGAAAGCCAATTAAATATCCCATTGTAGGACCAGTAAAGTAAATTAATCCAACACCTTTTTCAGGAGAATTAGAGAAAACAGGCAATCCAGCAATTCCTTCTAGCAAATATAGCCCAACACTTGCTAACCCAACTTTATAACCAAGACTTACTCCTAAAAACAAAACTACAAAGGTTTGCATTGTCATTGGCACTGGATAAAAA
The DNA here is from genome assembly GCA_028227525.1 of Candidatus Pelagibacter sp. The sequence continues at coordinate 10,958 of JAOJAE010000011.1, forward strand.
GGAATCTTAATTTTAGCAGATATAGTTAAAGCTAAAGATCCAAGTATTATTGCAAACAATGACTTTACTAATCTAGTTTGAGATATGTTTTTAGTAAGATCCATATGGTGAATGATACTATTAAAGATTAAAATAATCTAGATATAATTATCATTGTTAAGAAAAGTAAATTTTTTATATACAGATTTTATAACCACTGTAATATTTAATGATATTCTAATGGATAAGATTAAAAAAACAGATCATTTTTACCTTATAGATGGCTCAGGATATATTTTTAGAGCTTATTATGCATTGCCACCACTTACTAGAAAAAGTGATGGATTGCCAACTGGTGCAGTTAGTGGTTTTTGCAGTATGCTTTTCAAACTTCTTGAAGACTCTAAGTCAGATCAAAACCTACAAAAACCTACACATTTTGCCGTAATTTTTGACTCAGCAAGAAAAACATTTAGGAATGATATTTACAGTGATTATAAGGCTAATCGGTCAGAAGCTCCTGATGATTTAGCTCCTCAATTTGAATATATACGAAAATCTGTTCTAGCTTTTAACCTTCCTTCAGTTGATTTACCTAATTATGAAGCTGATGATTTAATAGCAACTTATGTTGAAAAAATATTAAAGGTAGGTGCTAAGGTTACAATTGTTTCATCAGATAAAGACTTAATGCAGCTTTATAAAAAGGGTGTTCGTATTTTTGACCCTATGAAAAATAAATTTATTTCAGATGAAGATATTTTTACTAAGTTTGGAGTAGATGCTTCTAAGGTAATAGATGTTCAATCTCTTGCTGGTGATAGCAGCGATAATGTTCCAGGAGTTCCAGGCATAGGAGTTAAAACTGCAGCTGAATTAATTAATAAATATGGAACTTTAGAAAAACTTTTAAAGTCAGCTGATGAAATAAAGCAAAATAAAAGAAGAGAAACTTTAATAGAAAACAAAGATAAAGCATTGATTAGTAAACAGCTCGTAACTTTAATGAAGGATGCTCCAACTAATAGAGAGTTAAGTGAGTTTAAACTAAAAGATATTGATAAAGATAAACTTTATGCCTTTTTAAGAGAAATGGAATTTAATCGATTACTAAGTTCTGTTATTTCTGCTTATGGCGAACCAGAATTATCAGGCTCGATTGATGAAAAAAAAATTAAAGAAAAGCAACAAGCAATCAGCAAAAAAAATTATCACTTAATTACAAATCTTGATCAAATAGATGAATGGATAAAAGAAGCTGAAGAAGTAGGAGAGGTTGCTGTAGATACAGAAACTAACTCTTTAGATGCGCATCAAGCAGACTTAATTGGTGTTTCTCTAAGTTCAAAAATTGGTAAAGCTTGCTATATACCAATTGGGCATAAATCTTCAAAGTGCCTAAAAAAGGATGATGTTATAAAAAAACTAAAACCTTTATTAGAGGATCCAAGCGTTAAAAAAATAGGTCAAAATATAAAATTTGATTTTATTGTTTTATATAAACATGGAATAACAATCTCATCAATGGAAGACACAATGCTCATGTCTTATGTTTTAGATGCTGGAAAAAATAGACATAATATGGATACATTGTCAGAAATTCATTTAGGCCACAAAACAATTTCTTTTAAAGAAATTGTAGGAACGGGAAAAAAAGAAATAAATTTCAGTGAAGTTGAAGTTGATAAAGCTAAAGACTATGCGGCTGAAGATGCTGACATAACTTTTAGACTATATAAAAAATTTATTAAGAATTTAAAACTAGAAAAAATGGTTAATATTTATGAAATATTTGAAAAACCACTAATTAAGATACTTGCTTTCATGGAAATGGAAGGGATCGAAGTCGATAGTAAATTTTTAAAATCTCTCTCTTTAAAGTTTGAAAAAAAAATTAAAAATCTTGAAAAAGAAGTTTTTAAAATTTCTAAAAAGGAATTTAATATTGCTTCACCTAAGCAATTAGGTGAAATAATTTATAATGATCTTAAGATTGCAGGTTTAAAAAAAACTAAAAAGGGGAGTTTTGCAACTAGTGCAAGTGTTTTAGAGGATTTAGCTTTTAAAGGTCATAAGTTTCCCCAATTAATCTTAGATTGGAGGCAAGTTTCAAAATTAAAAAATACTTATTCTGACTCCTTACCTGAACACATAAACCCAACAACAAAGAGAGTTCATACTTCTTTTTTATTAGCAGCAACAACAACTGGTAGATTGGCATCTAGTGATCCAAATTTACAAAACATACCTATTAAATCAGAAGATGGAAAAGATATTAGAAAAGCTTTTTCTGCAAAAAAAGACCATTTATTAATTTCAGCAGATTACAACCAAATTGAAATGAGAATTTTAGCAGACCTTGCAGATGTTAAAGAGCTTAAAAAAGCTTTTAAAAATAATGAGGATATTCACTCATTAACAGCTAGTCAGATTTTCAATATTGATATTAAAAAAATAAATCAAGATCATCGAAGAAAAGCTAAAGCTATAAATTTTGGAATTATTTATGGAATTTCACAGTATGGTTTGGCAAAACAGATTAATGTTTCAAATTATGAAGCAGAAGAATTTTTAAATGCATATTTTGCAAAATTTCCTGAAATAAAAGTTTATATGGATAGTACAATTAGTTTTTGTAGAAAAAGTGGTTATGTAAATAATATTTTTGGAAGAAGATCTCATTTTAATGGAATTAATGATAAAAATTTTAATGTTAGAAACTTTCAAGAAAGGGCTGCAATTAATGCGCCTATACAAGGATCGGCATCAGAAATTATGCGATTAGCAATGATAAGATTAGATAAACAATTGTTAGAACAAAAAAATAATAAATCTAAAATGCTTTTGCAAATTCATGATGAATTAATATTTGAAGTGCCAAAAAAAGATGAAAAAATAATGGTTAAATTGATCAAAGAAGAAATGACCAGTGTTGCACAAAGCGATTATCATTCATTTTCAACTCCACTAACTGTTGATGTTAATGTTGGAGAAAATTGGGGAATGCTTCACTAATTTTATTAAATTGCCCAATTTAGAACAATTTAGTATTTTTAAATAAGATATGCACAAACAAACCATAGCTTTAATCGATGATGATAGAAATATTCTCACTAGTTTGAGTATAGCTCTAGAAAAAGAAGGTTTTAAAGTTCAAACATATATAGATGGAGAGAGTGCGTTGATTGGTCTAACTAGAACACCCCCAGATCTAGCAGTGATAGATATAAAAATGCCAAAAATGGATGGGGAGGAATTGCTAAAAAAACTTAGAAAAAAAACATCATTACCAGTAATTTTTTTGACATCAAAAGATGATGAAATTGATGAACTGCTTGGATTAAAATTAGGAGCTGATGATTTTGTAAAAAAATCTGGTGGCTTTTCAATAAAAGTTTTAATTGAAAGAATTAGAGTTCAGCTAAGAAAAAAAGACTCTAATAACATTTTAGAAGAAAATAAAAGTTTAATTGCTCATGGAAAGCTAAAGTTAGATCCATCTCAACTCGAATGTGAGTGGAATAACAAACAGCTACCAGATAAATTGACTACAACCGAATTTTTAATTGTTAAAGAGTTGGCAAAAAGACCTGGAATAATTAAAGAACGAGCACAATTAATGGATATTGCTTACAGAGAAGATACAGATATCGAAGATAGAACTATCGATAGTCATGTTAAAAGAATTCGTAAAAAATTCAAAAAAGTAGACCCTGATTTTTCAGCTATTGAAACTAGATATGGTAGTGGATATAGATGGAATGTTAGTTAATGTTTAATAAATACTTAAAAAGCCTATCTATATTAAAAAAATTTTTATTCATAAATTTTATAATTTTTACAATAATTAGTTTATTTACTTTTATTTATTTGAGTAATGTTCAACCTAATTTAATAAAAAAGAAATCTGTCAAACACATTAATGTTATAGATAATACAATTAATACCCTCATAAGATTAGATATAAAATTTGCTGATGATGATATTAGAAAGTTTTTATTTTCAACTCGATTTATTTTTCAAAACCTAGATAGAGTAATATTTTTTGATAATGATTTTAATCTTATAGGAGATACAGATACCTTAGATCTTGATCCAAGATCTTTTTCTACAAGATTAGATGATATTGAATTTGAAAGTTTAAATGAAAGTAAAAATCTAAATAAAAATAAAAATAAGAATATTAATTTAGCTGAAAATAAAATTTTATCTTTCAAAAAAATTTTAAAAGATTATTCAAGCTCGAACACTTATGGAAATTCTTATACTTTTTTACAAGAAGATCTTAATCAATTTAGATTAATTACAATTAAGAATGTAATTAAAGATAATTTGAATGTTGGATATCTTGCAATTGAAGAAAATGCTAATGATATTAAAACAGCGACTGATGAGAGAAAAGCTTTTGTCCTCAGAACAGCAATCGCTGTGGGTTTTGTAATTTTAATTTTTTCTTTTGTTTTAAGCAGGTATTTTATTAAACCAATCCAAAATCTTGTAAGTTATACAAAAGTTATTAAAGAAAAAAGTCAAACCAAAACAAATATTGATAGTCTTAAAAGTCGTAATGATGAATTGGGACTTTTATCAAATTCATTAGATGACATGACAATCGAACTTCAAAAAAGAGTTGCTCATGCTGAAAATTTTTCAACAGATCTAGTTCATGAAATAAGAAATCCACTGGCATCTCTTAAAAGTGCTTCAGAGATATTACAAGACACTAATAGCTCAGAACAAAGATTAAAGTTATTAAATATTCTTAGTCACGATGTTTTGAGAATTGAAAGATTAATAACTGATTATTCTCAGATGCTTAAAGATGAAGTTGCTCTTAGTAAAGAAAAGATGAAAAATATTAATATAGAACCAATCATCCAATCTGTTGTAGATGATTATAATAATATCCAAACAGTTAAAAAAAATATTAAAATCCACTACGAAAATGATGGTAATAAAAAATATATTATTAATGGTATAGAAAATAGAATTGAGCAAATAATTGCAAATTTATTAGATAATTCAATTTCATTTAGCAAAGAGGGACAAAATATTTTTGTAAATATATCAAATTCTTTAGATAGAAAGATCATTGTTAAAATTACTGATGAAGGTCAAGGATTTAAAGAGAATGATACATCAAAAATATTCAAAAGATTTTATAGTAATAGGCCTGATAAGTTTGGAGAGCATTCGGGCCTTGGTTTAAATATTGTTAAAAATTTAGTTGATCTTCATGATGGACAAATTTTAGCATCTAATCGATTAGATACGGATGGTGCAATGGTAGAAATAAAGTTTCCAAGCGTACAATCTTAACTTGATTAATTGATTGTTAACGGTATAAAACTCACCCATGGAAGATTTTAAAGTAAAAGACATATCAGAAGCTGAATTTGGCAGAAAAGAGATCTCAATAGCTGAAAGCGAAATGCCAGGACTAATGGCTCTTAGAGAAGAGTATTCAGGAACTAAACCTTTAAAAGGAGCAAGAATTATTGGATGTTTACACATGACTATTCAAACAGCAGTGTTAATTGAGACATTGGTTGAATTAGGCGCTGAAGTAAGATGGTCTTCATGTAATATTTTTTCTACACAGGATCATGCAGCTGCTGCAATTGCAAAAGCTGGAATACCTGTTTATGCATGGAAGGGTGAGACCGAAGAGGAATATCTTTGGTGCATTAAACAAACTATTGTTGGTAAACCAGATTGGAAACCAAATATGCTTTTAGATGATGGCGGTGATTTAACTGCAATTATGCATAATGAATATAAAGATTTAATGAAAGATATTAAAGGAGTTTCAGAGGAAACTACTACTGGAATAAAAGCTTTAAACAAAATGGAAAAAGATAATTCTCTTTTGGTGCCTGCAATCAATGTTAATGACTCAGTTACTAAATCAAAATTTGATAATTTATATGGTTGTAGAGAAAGTTTAGTTGATGGAATTAGAAGAGCAACAGATGTTATGATGTCAGGAAAAATTGCAATTGTAGCTGGTTTTGGAGATGTGGGCAAAGGAAGTGCAGCATCATTAAGACAAAGTGGAGCAAGAGTTTTGGTTACTGAAGCAGATCCAATTTGTGCATTACAGGCTGCAATGGAAGGTTATGAAGTTGTTTTAATGGAAGAAGCTATTAGTAGAGCAGATATAGTTGTAACAGCTACAGGTAATAAAGATATTGTTACCGCCGATCATATGAGAGACATGAAAGATAGAGCAATTTTATGTAATATTGGTCACTTTGATAATGAAATTCAAGTTGAAGCTTTAAAAAATTATAAATGGAGTGAAGTTAAACCACAAGTTCACGAAATTGAATTACCAAGTAAAAAAAGAATTATCCTTTTAGCTGAGGGCAGATTGGTAAATTTAGGGTGTGCAACTGGACACCCGAGTTTCGTAATGAGTGCTTCATTTACAAACCAAGTGATTGCTCAGATAGAACTTTGGAATAATTTCAAAAACTATGAAAATAAAGTTTACGTACTACCAAAACATTTAGATGAAAAAGTAGCAACTCTTCATTTGAAGAAAGTAGGTGCCAAACTTACTAAATTATCTAAAGAACAAGCCGACTATATAAGTGTTGGAACCGAGGGTCCATTCAAACCAGATGCCTATCGCTATTAAAAATAGCATAATAGATATATCTTCAGAAGAGACGACCAGAGAATTAGCTAAAGAGCTTTCAAATTATCTAAAAGGTGGTGAAATAATTTTTTTATATGGAGAAATGGGAGTAGGAAAAACTACTTTTGTAAAATATTTGATAAATCAATTTCAAATAAAAAAAAATATACAGGCTACAGAGGTAACAAGCCCAACATTTAACTTACTTAATGAGTATGAGGTAAATGATTTGGTAATTAAACATTATGACCTGTTTAGATTAAAAGATGAGTCTGAAATTACTAATTTAGACTTATTTGAATATAATAAAAATATAATAACTTTGATAGAGTGGCCTCAATTAATTAATAAGAAAAACTTAAAGAAGACTATAGATTTGATATTTAATTATGAAAATGAATTAAATAATAGATCTGTTAAAATTGATGGTTTAGATTAATCTTTTACTATGAAACTTTCGAAAGATTATAAGGAAATTAAAGGAGATGCATCTTTTAGAAAATTTTATAGAAATACCAAAAAGAATTCAATTATAGTATTTGCTAATATTGAAAAGATTAAAAATTTATTAATTTATGACTCGGTTAATAAAATCTTAATTAAAAACAATATAATTGCCCCCAAATTATTAAGTCAAAGTTATAAAAAAAATTATATTGAGATACAAGATTTAGGAAACAAAACAATTTATCAAATTTTTACAAATAATAAAAAAAACTATTATTTGATATTAAAAAAGGTAATTAATGTTTTGAATAAAATTCAAAGAATAAAAGATAAAAAAATCAAAAATTTCAAAAATCAATTTTACAAGCTTAAAGATTATAAAAACAGGATTTTGCTAAATGAAACAAAGTTATTTAGTGATTGGTATGTTCCAAAAAAATTAAATAAAAAAAATATTAAAATATTTAATTATAAATTTCATAAAGAGATAAAGTTTTTATTATTAAAACTAAATTTTAGAAATGATACTTTTGTTCATAGAGATTTTCATGTTTCAAATTTAATCATTAATTCAAAAAATCAAATTGGATTAATTGATAATCAAGATGCTCTTATTGGAAACAAAGCCTATGATTTAGCTTCCTTAATAGATGATGTTAGATATAAAACATCTAATTCTTTAAAAGATAAAGTTTATAGCTATTACTTAAAAACTAATAAAAAAATTGATAGAAAAAAATTTAAAAATGATTTTGATATTTTATCAGTTCTTAGAAACTTAAAGATTATTGGTATATTCATGAGACTAGCTGAAAGAGATAAGAAAAAAAAATACTTAAAGCTTATCCCGTATGCATGGAAGATGATTGATTATAGAATGAGTAAAAACAAAGAATTATATAATTTGAAGTTGTTATTAGCATCTGGTTTTCCTAAATTTATAACTAAGTTAGATGAAAATTAATACAGCTCTAATTTTGTGTGCAGGGTTTGGAAAAAGATTAAATCCATTAACGCTAAATACCCCAAAACCATTGATTGAACTGAACAATGTTTCAGTGCTTGAAACTTGCATTAATTTAATTGAAAGTTTGGATATAAAAGAGATTTTTATTAATACTTTTTATTTAAAAGATCAAATTCGTAGTTTTATAAATAAAAAAAACTTTAAAACTAAAATATCAATTATTGAGGACGGTAAAAATATTCTTGATACAGGGGGCGGTATAAAAAATATGTTAAACCATACAAAAGAAGATGATGTTTTAATATTCAATCCAGATACAATTTGGAAAAAAGATTATTCTAAAGAAATTATTGAGATGGAAAAATTATATTTTTCCAAACAATTAAAAAACATACTTTTACTTGTTAACAAAGAATTAAGTTTTGATAAAAATTTAAATGGTGATTTTGATATTCAAGATAATTTAATTATAAAAAATAATAATAGAAAATTTATTTATACAGGTTGTCAAATATTAAATAAAAAACTGGTTTCTGTTTATGAAACTGAAAAATTTTCAATAAACAATTTGTGGAATAATTTAATTGAGAAAAAAGAGTTATATGGCTTCGAAACTAATAATGATTTTTATCACTTAACAGATCTTAAAACTTTTAAAAAACTACAAGATCTTTAGCTCTTTCAATATCTAAGTATTTACAATCAGTAATTTTCTTATTTTCATCTAAATTGATTAATAACGGATTTCCAGTTGGAATTTCTAATTTTGATATTTGATTTTCATCTAATTTAAATAAATATTTACATAATGCTCTAATTGAATTTCCATGTGCTGAAATTAAAATATTATTTTTTGAAATCTTATTTTCAATCTCTTGCTTGTAAAACTCTAATACTCTTTCATAAGTATCTTTAAGAGACTCTGTGTCTGGAATTTTATTAGTTGGTATTTCTTTATAGGTTTCAATATTTATTGGATGATAAGAATTATTTTTATCTAATGGATCTGGTCTCAAATCCCATGAACGTCTAAACTGATGAACTTTTTCTTCACCAAGTTTTATTTTCATTTCATCTTTATTTAAACCTGTAAGCGCCCCATAATGTCTTTCGTTTAATTGCCAAGCTTCATTTGAAATTTTTATATCCTGTAATATTTCTTTTATTAATTTTAAGGTATTTTTTGCCCTTAATTGGAAAGATGAATAAAAAATATCAATATTGATATTTTGTGATTTAATTAGATTGCCAGCTTTTTTGGCTTCTAATTTACCATTTTCAGTTAAATCTACATCAACCCAGCCTGTAAATTTTTTCTCAAGGTTCCATACACTTTGACCATGTCTAACTAAAATTAAATAACTCATTTGTTAATCTTTTAAATTAATTTATAAAATATGACTACTAATTAAATATATGAAAATTTTCAGAATTAATTCATTACTAATAATAATATTTTTTATTTCAGCTTGTTCTTCGATACCGTCAAACACATCAAATAGTTGTTCAATATTCAATGAAAGATATTTGTGGTTTAAACATGCAAATAAATCTGAAAAAAAATGGGGCACACCTGTTTACTTACAGCTTGCTATTATAAAAATGGAATCAGATTTTGATTGGCTTGCAAAACCTCCAAGACAAAAACTTTTTAAAGTAATTCCTTACAAAAGACCATCAAGTTCATTTGGGTATTCTCAAGCTGTGAATGGAACTTGGGAACAATATAAAAAAGAGACAGGAAATAAGCTCGCAGTTAGAAATAGGTTTAAGGATAGTGTTGATTTCATTGGGTGGTATACTAATAAATCGAGTGCTATTTTAAAAATACCTAAAAATGATGCTTTTAAACAATATGTTGCTTATCACGAAGGGTGGGGAGGGTTTAAAAATTATAAAGATAATAAAAAAATAATTAACTTGGCAAAAAAAGTTGAGAAACAATCAAATATTTATAAAAAACAGCTTTCAAAATGTGGTAGCTCGCTAACCACTAACAAATATATTATTTTTTAGATAGTTCTTTTTCTAACTCTAAATCAACGGAGTCTATTCTCTTGGTATTTTTGGCAAGCGCTAAGTACATTGTTGGTGTTACATATAGTGTAAAGAAAGTAGAAATTATCATACCTCCAAGAATAGTTGCTCCAACAGCCAGTCTAGATGCTTCCCCTGCTCCTGGTCCAATATTTCCAATTACTAAAGGCATCATTGCTATCATGGTACTTATAGATGTCATCATAATTGGTCTAAATCTTAAGCTACATGCTTCTTTTACAGAACTTACCAAATCTTTACCGGTCGTTCTTATTTGATTAGCATAATCTACAATTAAAATGCTATTTTTAGTTGATATCCCGATTAAAATTACAAGGGCAATTTGAGAAAAAATATTTATTGAGCTATTTAAAAATAAAATAAACACTAAACCACCAAAAACAGCCAATGGCACAGTAAGCATAATTATAAATGGGTGTACAAAAGAGTTAAATGTTGCAGCCATTACTAGATATGCTGTGAGCAAACCGAGTGCAAAAATTATATAAAGTTCATTAGTAGTTTCTTTGACTTCTTCAGACTCGCCTTTCCAAGTAATTTGGTTTGTAGGCGCAACCTCTGCCATAATATTTTCTAAATATTCAATTGCTTCAAATAATGAGTAATTCGGATTTACATTTGCTGATATTGTTACAGCTCTTTGTCTATCATATCTTGATAGTACTTTTGCAGAACCTTCTTCTTTTAAATTAACTAAGTTTGAAAGTGAGATTAATTCTCCAGTTATGCTAGATCTTACAAATAGTTTGCTCAAACTATCTTTATCTTTTCTATCAACAAGATATTGTTGAAGTATAATTGGATATTCTTTTCCTAGTTTATTAAATGTGGTAACTCTTTTACCACCATATAAGGTCTCCAATGTTTGACCAATAGATCTAGTTGATATTCCTAAATCTTTAGCTTTATTTTTATTTATAACTAATTTTACTTCTGGTTTATTTCTATTAAAATCTGACTCAATTCTTGATAATCCTCTATTTCTTCTAAGTTTACTTATAACTTCTTTTTGAATGTCTTCTAATTCTTCGTAGGTACTTCCTAAAATTACCATTTGGACCGGTTTATTATAATTAGAAACTCGTATTCCTTGAGGTGAAATTGGAAAAGCTAGAGTTTGAGGTACAGTTACTATCTTGCCTATAGCTTGTCTCATGATTGTCATAGCGTCTTCGTCTCTTTTTTTCCAATCATCTAGTAAAGCAATTATTATAAAACTATTAAATGAATTTGCAGAACTTCCAAATCCCGGAACTCTCATGATAAACCTATTGTAAGGACTGTCCTCGGCCTGTAGTAAAGGAAGCAATCTCTTTTCTACATCTTGAGCCTTTTGTTGGGTATAATCAAACGAACTTCCTTCATCTGTAAAACCAATAACTAAATAAACACCCCTATCTTCTTTTGGAAGCAGTTCTTTGGGAGTGTACATAAATAATGCAACCGATCCAGCTATGATCAAAAAAATAAAAGTTATTACTGTTTTCTTTTTATAAATCCAAAAGTCCAATGTTTCTTTATAAAAATTAGAAAATCCTTGAAAAAAATTATTAAATTTTTTTACAAAAAACCCATTGCTTGATTCTTTTTTCAAAAATTTACTTGCTAGCATTGGTGATAAAGTTAATGCAACGAACGAGGATACGACAATGGAAAAAGATAGAGCTATAGCAGTTTCTCTAAATAAAGTTCCAGAAATTCCTTTTATAAAAATTAACGGAATAAAAACAGCAAGTAAAATTAAAGTTGTAGCAATAATTGCAAAGGTAATTTGTTTTGAACCATTGTAAGCAGCAAGTAATGGGTTTTCTCCATTTTCTATTCTTCTATAAATTGCATCAGTCATGATAACCGAGTCATCAGTTATAATTCCAATTGCTAGTATAAAACTAAGTAAAACAAAAATATTAATAGAAAGATCAAATAAATAAATTCCAAGAAATGATGCAATTAAACTAACAGGTAAAGCAACTGCAGGAACTATCACAGCTTTAATATTACCCAAAAATAAATAAATTATTACTACAACTAAAACAAATGCAATTGCTAAAGTTTTGTAAACTTCTTCAATAGCAGCTTTAACATATGTGGCTCTATTAAATGAAACTTCTAACTTAAGACCATCTGGCAAAGTTTTTCTTACTTCAATAATTTTTTTTTGAATTTCCTTTGATAACTCAACTGTAGAGGCACCACTTTTTGCATAAATTCCAATACCAACTGTTTTTTGATTTAAATTATTTTTACTTTGAGCTTTAAATAAAGTTTTTTCAGAAACAGGACCTAATTCTACATTTGCAACATCTGATAATCTTACAATTTTATCTTTTGTTCTTTTAATAGGTAAAAATTTTAATTCATCGATATTCGTGTAAGACTTATCTAAATTGATTGTTAAATCTATATTTTCTGCTTCTAAAGTTCCAGCAGGTAGACTTATATTTTCATTTCTTAGTGCATTTTCTACTTCCTGAATAGTCATATCATTTGCAGCTAATTTAATAGGATCAATCCAAACTCTAACACTAAGCTCTCTAAGACCTCCTAGTAGAATTCTTCCCACATTTTTTACACTTGAGAAAGCATCTATCAAATATCTATCTGCATAATCACCAAGTTCTAAATCTGACCAGGTTGATGATGAAACAGACAACCACATTGTTGTTGTAAAACCAGCTGCTTGTTTTAAGATTTGTGGTGCATCTGCTTCAGAGGGCAGATTATCAACAACTCTTGCAACTCTTTCTCTTATATCGTTTGCAGCATCATCAAGTTCAATGTCAGTATCAAACTCAATGTTAATACTACTTCTTCCGTTTTCTGACTTAGAGTCAATATTCTTTATTCCTTCCGCTCCACCAATAACATCTTCAATAACTTGAGTTATTTCTTGATCTACAATTGGAGCTGAAGCAGATTTATAATTAACTTTAACTTGTACTACAGGTGGCTGTAAACCATCAGGCAATTCCCTAACTGGTAGTTCAGAATAAACGAATAAACCAAATACTATAAGTATTAAAGATAGAACCCAAGCTACAACAGGTCGTTTTATGCTTACCTCAGTAATGTACATTTATTTATTTTTTCTCTGTCTCAGATTTTTTAAATGGGTTTAATTTTTTTAACCAATCAAATTTATCTTTTTTCGGTTCATCACTTTTAGGTTTGGCTTTTTTCCCCCAGCTTGATGATTTTTGTTTTGAGCCATATTTAATTGGTTTAATCTTTCCATTAGGTCTTGTTTTTTTTAGACCTTCAGCAACTACCGTGTCACCATCTTCAAGACCAGATTTGATTTCTACAATTCCTTTTTTTCTTAAGCCAATTTCTACTGGTACCTTTTTCACCGTATTTTCTTTGTCTACTTTATATACATAAACATTATCACCCTCCATCAGCAAACTAGTATCAAGAATACTTAATGAGTTTCTCTCATTATAATTGATAGAGATTTCTAATAACGATCCAGATAAAAGTTCATAGTTAGGGTTATCAAGTTTAATTCTTACTGGTAGAGATCTTTTATTTGTGTCAATCCTGCTTGCTGTAGATTCTACTGTTCCAGAGTATTTTTTAAGAGCATTTCCCGAAAATTTTATATTTACGTTTTGACCTTTTTTTACGTAAGGTGCAAAAGTTTCAGGTATATCAACATCAACAAATAGAACCGAAGTATCTTCTAAATTTAATATAATTGAACTTTTTGATACATCTATATCGTTAGAAAAATCTCTTTTACCAATAATACCATCAAAAGGAGTAGTTAGATTTCTATTCTTTAATTTTGCAATTACATCTCCTTTTTTTACTTTTGTGTTAAATTTAATTGGTTCTAAAATTTCATATTTTTCAATATTAAAGGATTTGATTTGTGCAGGAACCGCAGTACCAAATGTCTCGATAGTATTTTGAAATAATTTTTGCTCAACTACTTGAACAATTATTCCTGGAGGAGGTCTTTTGCTAAATTTTTTTTTGAAATGATTTCCAATCATTGTTCTAGCAATAATTACTGCTGCAATGATAAAAAAGAAGATTAATACTATCGATATAATTTTTGTTGATCTTTTCATTTTTTAAATCTTTCCATACTCTGACCATGAGCCATCGTATATTGTCGGCATATATTTATCATTTATTATTGAATATGCTAGAGCCAATACGCTCGCAGTTACCCCTGATCCACATGAAAATACTAGATTTTTACTGTAGTCAAAATTAAGTGACTTAAATCTTTCTGAAATTTTATCTTTGTTAACAAACGTATGATCATCATTTATTAACTCATTAAAAGGTAAGCAAAAAGAATTTTTAATTGACCCGCTTCTTAAACCTTTTCTTGGTTCGGCAACTTTACCTTCAAATCTTTCCCTGCTTCTTGCATCAACGACATTAAATTCATTTTTATTTATATTTTCATCTATTTGTTTTTTATTTTTTACAAGTTCAGCATTTTCCTTACATGAATATACTGAAGTTTTAGTGATAACTTCATTGTTGTTCGTAGTTTTATTTTCATTTTTCCATTTTTTAAATCCTCCATCAAGAACATGAACAAGTTTAGGATCATGACCAAAATAGATTAAATTATACCAACACCTACAAGAACTTATTACATCAGAATTATCATAAACTACAATTTCATCTTTATTTTCAATTCCCATATTTTCCATAATTTTTTCCCAAGAGCTAATATCAGTCAGCATGTGAGGTAGGTCTGTATCTATTTTTGAGTTTTTATCTAAATCAAAAAAAATTGCATTAGGTATATGTTCTTTATTATATTCTTCACGACCATTTCTATTTGCCAGAGGCATATGCCATGAGCAATCAATAATTTTTACATTATTGATATTTTTTTCTAACCAATTTGTATCTACTAAAGACATCCTATCTTTTTTCTAAATATTTTTGATGATATTCTTCAGCAGGACAATAATTTTTTACCAAAGAAGTTTTAGTTACAATTTTTCCTGAAAGTTTAATATTTTCCTCTTTAATTACTTGTTCTGAAATTTCTTTTTGCTGATCATTTAAATAAAAAATTTCACTTCTATACTGAGTTCCAAAATCTGGACCCTGAGAATTTAAAGTTGTTGGGTCATGAATTTCAAAAAAAAATTTTAAAATTTTTTCATAAGAAATAATTTTTGGATCAAAGTCTAATTTTACGACTTCAGCATGATTTGTAGTTCCAGTACATACTTCTTTATATGTTGTTTCACCACTGTTGCCTCCGCAATAACCTACTTCAGTTTTAACAACCCCATCAAGTTTACTAAACTTAATTTCTGGTCCCCAAAAACATCCCAAACCTAAAATTGCTATTTCCATTGATAATTAACTTAATTAATTTAAAGTTAATCATATGTTGTCTAAAAATCAATTGGGTTTTTTTTACATGTTCATTTCAGTATGTGCATTTTCATTAATGGATGTCATAGTTAAGTGGTCTGATGAATATCCAGTAGGAGAAGTGTTATTTTTCAGAGGTTTCTTCGGAATAATACCTCTTTTATTTCTTATACCTAAAGAAAGGTATTTTGATTTTTATAAAACTAATCGACCATTGTTACATTTAAAAAGATGCTTAGCTGGTTTGATTGCATTAATATCAATATTTATAGCCTTAAGAAATTTACCTCTTGCAACAGTCGTTAGTATTTCTTTTGCCGCTCCAATATTTACAACTATTTTTTCAATTTTTTTATTAAATGAGAAAGTTGGATTTTATAGATGGTTAGCAGTTTTAGTGGGTTTTATTGGGATCATAGTTATTTCAGAACCAGGTTTTAGCTCATTAAATCTTTATTACATATATCCTATTATTTTTTGTTTAGGTTTGTCGTATGTTGCGATTTCAATTAGAAAATTATCTACAACAGAGCCTGTCTGGCTTATTAGTTTTTTCTTTTCATTCTCTATAATGGTTCTGAGTTTTTTTACTTTTTATCAAAATTGGATTGTGCCAAGTTTTAAAGATCTATTATTACTTTCAATGATAGGAATATTGGGAGGTTTAGCGAATTTATGGTTATCTCAATCTTATAAACTTTCAGAAGTAAGTTTAGTTTCTCCACTAAAGTATTTAGCTTTAATTTTTGCAATAATTTTTGGTTATATAATTTGGGACGAAATACCTACTTCAAAAACCCTAATAGGAGCTTTGCTGGTAATTTTTTCTTCATTTATAATATTTAAAAGAGAGATGACTTTAAAGAAACGTGTATCGGTTGCAAGACATGAGTAATACGCCCGCATATTGGAATGCAGCAAAAAAATATCTATCTAAAAAAGATAAAGTTATGTCGTCTTTAATTAGCAAATATAAATCTCCATCAGAAAAAATTTTAACGACTAGAAAAGATGTTTTTTTTTCACTTTGTAAAAGTATTATTGGACAACAAATCAGTGTTGCTGCAGCAAACTCAGTTTTTTTACGATTTAAAAAAAAATGTAAAAATAAGATTAATGCTAAAACAGTTAACACTTTGTCATTTGCTCAATTAAAATCATGTGGGCTCAGCAAGCTGAAAGTAAAAGGTATTCAAAGTTTATCAAAGCAAATTCTTGACAAATCTTTTAATCCAAGAATTATATCTAAAATGTCAGATGAAGATGCAATACTATATCTTTCTCAATTGAGACAAATCGGAAGATGGTCAGCTGAAATGATTTTATTGTTTACATATAATCGATCTAATATTTGGCCAGTTCAAGATATAGGTTTATTAAGAGCTATCTCAAAAAATTATAAAAAAAAATATTTACCACCTGAAAGTTATGTAAATTTATTAAATAAAAGATTTTCACCATATTGTTCTGTCGCAACTTGGTATCTATGGAGAAGTATAGATCCAGAACCTATTCAGTACTAAATCCTTCTATTACTTGCATATGTCTTACGGTAGTATCTTTTGCAATATCCCATCCAGCTAAATATTCCTTACTATTATGGCATTCTATAGCTTTTTCATAACTCGGGAACTCCCATACAACTGTTCTAACAAAATCATCACCCTCAAATGTTTTGTGATTTCCACCTCTTACCAGGGGAACTCCCCCAAAACTTTTGATAATTGGTGTTACTGTTTCTGCATATTTTTTTAAATTATCTTGATTTTCAACTTTGACATATAAACTGATCCAATACGCTTTCATTATTTCTCCCTTTTAAAATTTTTTAGTTATGATAGTAAAATTCATGGCTGACAAATTAATTATCACTTTTGATGAGTATAACAAAATTGTTGAAAAGTTAGCAATTGAGATTTATGAAAAATATAAACCTACAGTTTTAGTAGGAATAATGAGAGGTGCTGCTCCAATTTTGGACATCCTTTCAAGAATTTTGAAATTACCGACCGCATATATAGTTATCCAAAGTTACTCTGGAGAGGGCATGGAAGATAAACAAGGCCAACTAATGTTTGCAAGAGAAATTAGCTCTTTAGCTGAGAGCAAAGACTATAATAAAGTGCTTTTAGTTGATGATCTTTCAGATACAGGGTTAACATTAAACAAAAGTATAGAGTGGTTAAAAAATTATGGCCCAACTAAAGATTACATTAAAGAAGTTAAAACAGCTTGTTTGTGGAAAAAGAAATCATCTACTTTTGAGCCAGACTTTTGTCCAATAAGATTAGATACAGATCCATGGATCGTGCAACCCACTGAGCACTACGAAGAATTATCTATTGAAGAAATTATTAAGAGAAATTAATGAATAGGGCTAGTTTACACTAGCCCTATTAAATATTTTTAAGCAACTGCAAAACTAATAACACTTAGTATTGCAATAACAAATATCGCTGGTGAAGTTGTTGAGAACTTACCAGTAAATATTTTAATTAAAGCATAAGATACAAATGCTAAAGCAATACCATTACTAATACTGTAGGTTAAAGGCATTGCAATCATAGCTAAAATTGCTGGAGCAGACTCTCCAATATCGTCCCATTCGATATCAGTAATATTTCTAACAAATAAAACTGAAACAAATAATAAAGCAGCACCATCAATTTGTTTTGGTAAACTAGTTGCTAAAGGAGCAAAAAATATACATGCTAAAAATAACAATCCAATTACAAGAGAGGTCATTCCTGTTCTACCACCAGCTTTTACACCAGCGCCAGACTCTACATAACTTGTAACAGTTGTTGTTCCCATCATTGCACCTGCAACTGTACCGACACTATCAGATAACATAGCTTTATTGATGTCCTGAAGTTTACCCTGTTTATCAACTTTACCAGCAACGTTAGCAACTGATGTCAACGTTCCTGCAGTATCAAAAAAGTCGATGAATAATAAAGTAAATATTACGGTAGACATTCCTGCAGTCATTGCAGCTGACAAATCAAATTCAAAAAGATAAGTCATTGGTGGAGGCGAACTTACTAGACCATTGAAATTGGCTAACCCTGCAGCCCATGAAATAATACTGAATACTAAAATTCCAATTATAATATTCCCTTTAATTTTCATTTTTTCCATTACAATGATTGCAATAAATGTTGCACAACCTAATAAAACTATTGGGTTACTTAAATCTCCAAGTTTTACTAGTGTAACTGGATCATCAACTACGACTTCCATGATTTGTAATCCAATAATTGCTAAGAATAATCCTATACCGGCTCCAATTCCTAGTTTTAGACTTTTTGGAATTGAATTAATTAACCAAGCTCTAATTGGTGTAAGAGATATGATTAAAAACAATACTCCAGCAACTAGTACTGCACCTAAAGCTTCCTGAGGTGTGTATCCCATACCCGCACAAACTCCAAAAGCAACAAATGCATTAATTCCCATTCCTGGTGCAAGTCCAATTGGCCATGTTTTTCCATAAAAAGCCATTATAAAACATGCAAGTGCTGTCGCTAATATTGTTGCGGTATATACTGCGCCGAAATCAAAGAAACCTTTTTCGGGTCCGGCAAATTCTCCCGATAAGATAAATGGATTTAAAAACATTATATAAGCCATAGTTAAGAACGTTGTTGTTCCAGCCACTACTTCTGTTTTAAAATCTGTTTTGTGTTTTTTATAATTGAAATAATTTTCAAGCATTTGTCCTCCTAATAATGGACAATTATTTGATTCTGCCGACAAATACTCTTTAAAACTCAGATTTATTCACAAATTTCAACTTAGAAGTTTATATTTATGCCATAATTGAGTTGTTATTATCTATTTATGGGAAAATTAAATTTATTTTTTTTAACATCTATTCTGATTTTAATGGTCACGGGCTGTCAGACAATTAAAGAAAAGACAGATTCAATTGTTGAAAAAGAAAATGAAAAGTTGAGTAAGTATATTAGTAAACCAGCAAGTGTTTTGCAAATGGATTTAGGAAAGCCAGACGAAGATTTCAAAAATGCAAAAGGAAATTTTGAATTAATTTATAATACAAAAAAATATGGAATTCCTTGTGAAAGAAGATTTGAAATTAATTCTGATAAAATTGTAATTGGATTTGTATCTAACGGCTGTTTTTAATTATATACTTGCGAGGATAAAATCCCCGCAAGTAAGGTAAAACTTATTTAATTTCTATAAGTTTCTTTTTTTTATGTTCTGGAATAATTCTTTCACATGAAATCGTCAATAGACCATCTTTAAGTTCAGCACCATTGACTTTTACGTCATCAGCAATAGTGAATGATCTTGCAAATTGTCTTTGAGAAATACCTTTGTGAATAATTTCTCCATCAACATTGTCTTCTTCTGATTTATTAACTAATTTGGTTCTTACTGTTAATAAATTATCTTCAAACTCAACCTCAACATCTTTTTTATTAAAACCGGCTAATGCAACTTCAATAGCATAGTTATCTTTCCCAGTTTTTCTAATATTGTATGGTGGATAATTTGACTGCATAGTCAAATTTCCATTTCCAAGCATATTTTCAAATTGATCAAACATATCGTCAAAACCAATTGAAAAAGGTCTTAGTGAGTTAAAGATAGATAGATCCTTACTTGTCATAATATTCTCCTTTTTAGTTAAGCAAGTTTATTTTTTGTAAGCCCCATTAGGCGACTTACAGTTTTTATGTAGGAATTGATTTTAATATTTCAAGATTAGTGGTATTAAATTTTTTCTGATATCTTTAAAGCAAATGCATAATCGATTGCAATTTCTTCAATAGCCCCATCTCTTCCAGATTTTCCACCATGACCTGCATTCATTTCTGTTTTTAAAAGCAGTAAATTATTATCAGTTTTATATTCTCTTAATTTTGCGGTGAATTTTGCTGGTTCATCAAATAAAACTCTATTATCACTTAAACTGGTAGTTATTAATATATGAGGATAATCCATCTTTTTAATATTATTATAAGGGGCATAAGAAAATATATAATCAAAATGCTCTTTATTATCTTTAGCATTTCCAAATTCATCAAACTCTCCAACCGTTAAGGGTAGAGAGTGGTCAAGATTGGTCGTTAGAGAGTCTACGAATGGCACAGCCATAATTATTCCTAGAAATAATTCTGGAGCTTGATTAACCACTGCACCCATTAATAAACCTCCTGCAGATCCACCCATACCAATTATTTTTCCCTTAGAAGAATATTTTTGATCAATTAAATATTTTGCAGCATAGATATAGTCTTCAAAGCTATTTTTCTTGTTTGTAAGTTTTCCCTCTTTCCACCACTTCATCCCTTTTTCCATACCACCTCTAATATGTGCAGTTGCCCAAATGATATCCCGATCAATTAAACTCAATCTTGTAGATGAAAAATTTGGACTCATAGAACTACCGTATGAACCATATCCATAAAGCAATAAGTTTGCCGAACCATCAATTTTAGTTTTTTTATGTCTGGTAATTGTTAAGGGTACTAATCTTCCATCATGTGATTTATATTCTATCCTTTCAACAATATAATCATCTGGGTTGTGACCAGATGGTATCTCCTGTTCTTTAACAAGTTTTTTTGATTTATTATCTAAATTATATAAATAAACTCTTGATGGAGTTTTAGGAGACGAGTAACCAAGATATACTTCGTTAGTATTTCTATCTCTCTGCACCAAAGAAATACCTGGCACATAAATATTTTCTTCAGAAAATAATAATTCTTCTTCTAATCCTGTTGAAATATTTCTAACAAATAATTTGTCTAATGCATTAGAAGTTTCAGATCGAATGATCCAATCGTTTAAAAAAGTTAACCCACCTATCAAAACCTCATCTCTTGAAGGAATAAATGTTTTCCATTCTTGATTAATTAGATTGTCAGAAATATCAATTTTAAAATCTTCTGCATCTTTGTTTGTATGATTGTAAAATTTCCCATCCCAAGAACTTACTGAATAAAGAATGCCTTTTTCTCTTTTCATTATTAACTTAGGAGTAGGATTTTTTTCATCTACTCCAAAATAATATTGCTCGGATGTGTTATGATCAGATGTATTAATAAAATAATATTTTTCATCAGAACTTAAACCAATACTAACCGTGAACGCTTCACTTGTTTCATCAAATATTAATTGATCTTGGTCTTTAAAATTTCCAATCTCGTGTCTATATATTTTTCTTGCTCGGTGATTTTCATCAAGTTTAGAATAAAAAATAAATTTATCATCTAAGCTAAATGTTATTCCCCCTGAAGTTTCAGAAATTTCTTTTGTTATGATCTTATTGTTTTCAATATTTCTTATAAAAATTGTATAATATTCTGAACCTTTAGTATCTAGAGAATATCCTAAATATTTATCATTGTGACTTACTTCTAAATCACCAACACCAAAATATTCAACACCTAGAATTTCCTTTTCTTTATCTCCATTCCAAATTTCCTCAACTTCATCTGAATTAATTTTCTTTCTTAGCTTTATTGAATAATTGCCAGTTTTAGTTGTCTTGGTCCAATATTCATAGGTGTGATCTCTATAAGGCAAAGACTCATCATCTAATTTTATTCTTCCTTTAATTTCGTCAAATATTTTTTTTTGTAAAGGCTTTGTGTTCTCTAAATGGTGATCAGTATATTTATTTTCTTCTTCTAGATAATTCTTTACTTCAGGTAAAAGTTTACTCTTATCTCTAAGTACCTCTAAAATATTTTTTTGGTGTATCCAGCTATAATCATCCTGCCATGTAACATCATGACATGATTTTAATTCTGGTTTTTTTTCAAGATATGGTATTTTCATTACTAGGGAAATATATGAATATAATAATTTATACAGTATTAATTTTGGTCGCTTTATATTTTTTATTAAGGTTTTTTGGGGCTATAAATTCAAAAAAAATATCACAAGGTGTAAGAATATTATTATTTATTGGTTTAATAGCTATCGCAATTTTATTTGCTGTCGCGGGCAAATTTTTATTAACTTTACCACTAACAATTGCAAGCTTGGCTTTATTAAAATTAAAAGGTCTTTCTTTTTTTCAATTAATTTCACTATTCCGTTTAATTCAAACTCTTAGAAATTCTGGAAGATTTTCATTTAATAATAAAAATGTTTCTAATTCTAATACAATGACTACTTCAGAAGCGTATAAAATATTAAATCTTAATCCGTCTCAAAAAATCACAAAAGAAGATGTTAATAGGGCATATATTAAAATACAAAAAAAAATTCATCCTGATATTTCACCAGAAACTTCAAGACTTTCATCTATAGTTAATGAAGCAAAAGAAATTGTTATAAAGGATTTATCTTAATTGATTAGGCCTTTACTAAATCTTTTTTTTATATAAGTTTTATTTATGAGTAAAATTAATGGCATATATGCAGCTTCCATGTCTGTTATCAACAATGATTTATCATTAGATGTTAAAAAAACAATTAAACATGCAGAGATGATTATCGATCAAGGTTGCCATGGTGTTGCAATATTTGGTAGTACAGGTCAAGCTCAGTTAATATCAATTAGCGAGAAAATAAATTTATTTAACCAATTATCTACAAGTAAATATAAAGAAAAATATATAATAGGAACTGGTTTAAATTCTTTAAGTGAAACTATAAATTTAATTGGTGTAGCTAGGTCATTGAATTTTAAAAAATTTTTAATCATGCCACCAGCATTTTATAAATA
Source organism: Candidatus Pelagibacter sp. (assembly GCA_028227525.1). Next base: position 34,124 of record JAOJAE010000011.1, read on the forward strand.
TTCAGATCATAATGTTATTAGTTTTTATTCAAAAATTATTGATGCATATCCAGAGTGTGAAATAGTACTTTATAATTTTGAAAAATTATGTGGATACAAGTTTACTGTAGAGTGTGTTCAAGAATTAGTAAAATTATTTCCAGAGCAAATTATTGGCGTTAAAGATAGTTCATACAATCTTTTTGAAAATCTAGAAATAGATAATTTTTCAATTTTACCAGGATCAGAGTCTAAATTATTGAAAGGATTAGAACTTGGGTGTTCTGGAATAATTACAGCAACTTGTAATGTTACATCAGCATTAGCAAGAAAAGTATATGATGATTTTTTTGATAAAAATGAACAAACAGTCAATCAAAAGCTTTGTGATGTCAGAAATACATTTGAAAAATATAATCTAATATCTGGACTTCATACTTATTATTCAAAAAATGATTTAATTTATAAGAATGTTTTACCACCATTATCGATTTTAAATTCTAAAGAAGAAAAGGAGTTAATTGATAATTTAGAAAAATTAGATTTTTCTACAAAACCAACAATGGCGGCTTGAAATGCAATTAGCTAGATTTCTTAATAGTGTGTTTAAGAAAGATGGTTTTATCTTGGAAGATGCCTATTCTAAAAATTATATTATTGGAACACCTAAGAGTGATAAGCCAATTAAGATTAAAATTTTAAATAAAAAACTTCATTACAAATTATTGTTTCAGCCAGATTTATATTTTGGTGAAGCTTATACTGATGGAGATTTAGTAATTGAAAATGGAAGTTTGAGTGATTTTTTAGATTTAGCTTTAATGAATTTTGGAAGAAATGACCTTAACTTATTTAGTTATTTAATAAATAGATTAAGAGGATCTTATAGATACTTAACTAATTTCAATTTTATTAAAAAATCTAAAATGAATGTATCTCATCATTATGATATTTCAGATGATCTTTATGACTTATTCTTAGACCCTAAAAGACAATATTCGTGTGCATATTTCAAAAATAAAAACGATACACTTGAAGAGGCTCAAAATAATAAAATTCAGCATATAATCAAAAAATTAAATATAAAGCCTAATCAGAAAGTTTTAGATATTGGCTGTGGTTGGGGGTCCTTAGCTATTGATATAGCTCAAACTGCCAATTGTGAGGTTACAGGAATAACATTGTCTGAAAATCAATTTAATTATTGTAATAAGAAAGCAAAAGAACTTAATTTAGAAAACCAGCTTACATTTAAATTGGTAGATTACCGACAGCTTAACGAAAAATTTGACAGAATTGTAAGTGTTGGAATGTTTGAACATGTTGGTAGAAAATTTTATAAGAAATTTTTCAAGCAAATTGATAATTTATTGAGTGATGATGGGGTATCCTTGGTTCACACAATAGGCTCAGTAAATCCACCTAGAGACCCTCATCCATGGATAACCAAATATATTTTTCCTGGTGGTTATACTCCAAGTTTGAGTGAAGTAACTACACCTATTGAAAAAGCTGGGTTAATTGTCTCTGACATTGAGGTCTTAAGACTTCATTATTCACATACATTAAGACATTGGAAAGAAAACTGCATTAACAATAAAGAAAAAATTATTGAAATGTTTGATGAAAAGTTTTTTAGAATGTGGGAATTTTATTTAGCTGGATGTGAAATGGCATTTAAGTGGGGCGACCAGGTTGTATATCAGTTTCAACTTACAAAAAATTATACCTCAACCCCAGTAACAAGAGACTATATTTATCAATAATTTATTGATA
>JAOJAE010000012.1 GCA_028227525.1 Candidatus Pelagibacter sp.
GTGATAGAAGTAAAAAGAGGATATGCGAGAAATTTTTTAATTGCTAATAAAAAAGCATTGTACGCTTCAAAAGAAAATATTTCAGAAGTTGAAAAAATAAAAGCAGATTTATCAAAAAAAGATAATGAAAAGAAAATAGAAGCTACTCAAATTTCAGAACAAATTAATGGGAAAGAATACGGAGTTAAAAAACTAAGTACCGAAAACAATGAATTGTATGGTTCAGTTAAACCGACTGAAATTGCAAAATTAATTCAAGAAGAAAATAAAATTGATATCAAGCCTTCAATGATACAACCAGTTGAAGAAATTAAATCTTTAGGAAAATTTAAAGTAAAAATTTCTTTACACTCTGAAGTTGATGCTGAAATTACAGTTAATGTTTCTTCAGCCGATACGATCCAATAATTATACATTCTTTTCCCCAACCTTTAATAATAATTTCATTTAAAAGATAACTCTGTAAATTAATTTTATGGAAAACAATTTAAGCATCGTCAAAAATCAATTTAAAGAATTACCTAATAACATCGAAGCAGAACAAGCCGTTATCGGCTCCATACTAGTTAGCAATGATATATTTGATGAAATTAGTACAATAATTTCTAGCATCAATTTTTATGATCCAATGCATCAAAAAATTTTTGAGGCAATGGAAAGTTTGGTTTACAAAGGAATGCTTGCTAATCCCATTACACTTAAAAATTATTTTGAAGATGAAAAAGATGATTTAAATGTTCCGGAATATTTAGTTAAAATTACTAAATTTTCTACATCTGTTCGTCAAGCAGTTGAATACTCAAAAATAATTTACGACATGTTTGTAAGACGGGAATTGATTAAAATTTCCGAACAAACAATCGATAGTGCTAAATTAAATGAATTAGACACCAATGGTCAAACCATCATCGAAAATTCGGAAAGACTACTTTTTGATTTAGCAGAGAAAGGCTCGTTCAATTCTTCACTGGTTAAATTTGACGAAGCAATGAAACAAACAATTGAAATGGCGTCTGCTGCTTATAAAAATGAAGAAGGTATAGTTGGTGTTCCAACTGGTCTACGAGATTTGGATGATAAACTTGGTGGTCTTCACCAGTCAGATTTAATTATTATTGCAGGGCGTCCCTCTATGGGTAAAACATCTCTTGCAACAAATATTGCATTTAATGCTGCACAAAAATTACAAGAAAGTGGAAAAAAATCTTCTATTGCTTTCTTCTCATTGGAGATGTCTTCTGAACAATTATCTACAAGAATTATCTCAGAACAAGCACGAATAAGTTCAAATGATATTAGAAGAGGAAGAATTTCGGATGAACAATTTGATAAATTTTTAGAAACTTCAAAAAATATAGCCGAACTTCCATTATACATTGATGAAACACCAGCAATCAGTATTGCTGCAATGAGCAACAGAGCTAGAAGAATAAAAAGATTGTTTGGTCTTGATATGGTTGTGGTTGATTATATTCAATTAATGAGAGGAACCACATTTAACAAAGATGGAAGAGTTCAGGAAATATCACAAATTACACAAGGATTAAAAGCAATTGCTAAAGAATTAGCAGTCCCAGTTCTTGCTCTATCTCAACTTTCAAGACAAGTTGAACAAAGAGACGATCATAAACCTCAACTTTCAGATTTAAGAGAGTCAGGCTCAATTGAACAAGATGCTGATGTTGTAATGTTTGTTTATAGAGAAGGATATTATCTTTCAAGAAAAGAACCAAGAGAAGCAACTGTTGAACATGCAGAATGGCAAGCAAAAATGAATGAAGTTGCTCACTTGGCTCAAATTATTATTGGAAAACAACGACACGGCCCAATAGGTAATGTAACTCTTGAGTTTGAAGAAAGATTTACTAAATTTAAAGATACTCAAATTAATTAAATTCCAATATAAAAGAGCTAATGTTTGCTCAGTTGTATCAAAATAGAGTTCTAAAAAACCCAAAAACAGTTTTTGTATTATTAATTATTGCGATACTAAGTTTTGGTTATTATTCCAAAGATTTTAGATTAGATGCATCGTCTGAAACCCTATTAATAGAGGGAGATCCTGATTTAGCATACTTAAAAGAAGTTACAGATAGATATGGTTCAAAAGACTTTTTAATTCTTACCTATACTCCAAATGAGAGAATGGTATCTGATAACTCAATAAACAATCTACTAAGCTTAAAATACAAAATTCAAAGTTTAAATTGGGTGCATAGTGTCATCACACTTTTAGATGTACCTCTTTTAAGTAATTCAGAAGCACCATTACAAGAAAGACTTGAAAGTTTTAAAACTCTTAAAGATGAAGGAGTTGATAAAGATCGTGGTTTTAAAGAAATATTAAACAGTCCTGTTTTTAGAAATTATGTTATTAGTGAAGACGGAAATACAAGTGGAATTATTGTTAACATCAAGAAAAATAAAAAATTAGACAATATTGAAAATTTAACGAAAGTCGAAATAGAAGCTTACAAAGATAAATTAAAAAAACAAAATCATGAAAACATAATAGAGATTAGACAAGTTATCCAAAGCTATGGGGATGTGGGTAAAATCTATCTTGGGGGAATTCCAATGATAGCTGATGATATGATGACTTTCATTAAAAGCGATATTGTAGTTTTTGGTTTAGGGGTTCTTTTATTTATAATTGCAACCTTATGGTTTGTTTTTAGAAAATTAATTTGGATTATTGTTCCAATTAGTAGTTGCTTGTTCTCAGTAGTAATTATGATGGGATTACTTGGAATTCTTGGCTGGAAAGTAACAGTAATTTCATCAAACTTTATCGCCTTAATGTTAATCCTGACAATGGCAATGAATATTCATATGAGTACCCGTTTCCTTCAGCTCAGAAAAGAATTTCCAGATAAAAATAATTTTGCAATCATTTCGTTAACTACTAATAAAATGTTTTGGCCTATTATTTACACAGTGCTTACAACTGTATTTGCTTTTTTATCTTTAATTTTTAGTGGAATTAAACCTATAATAGATTTTGGATGGATGATGACATTTGGCTTAATTACATCATTCATAATAACTTTTACTTTGCTCCCCACCCTTTTAAATTTTGTACCAACAAAAAATATTTCTATCAAGAAAGAACAAGAATCTAAAATTACAACTTTTTTAGGATCAGTTTCACTGAATAATAAAAATTCAATTTTTGGAATAACGGGAATAGTCGTCATTTTAAGCATTTTTGGTATCAGCAAACTTGAAGTTGAGAATAGTTTTATCAACTACTTCAATAAAGATACGGAAATATATAAGGGTATGAAACTTATAGATGAAGAGCTTGGAGGCACAACTCCCCTTGAAATAATTTTAAAATTTCCAGCAAAAGAAGAAGAGAAGAAAAAAACATCGACTGAGGATGATGAATTTGAAGATTGGGGTGAAGGAGAAGATGGAAATGATGAAAAGTATTGGTTTACTAAAGATAAAATTGACAAAATTGCTTTGGTACATAATTACTTAGACAGTCTTCCTCAAGTTGGTAAGGTGTTATCTTTCTCATCAATCATTGATGTTGCAACACAACTAAATAATAATAAACCTCTTGGAACTTTAGAAATGGGAGTTTTATATTCAAAAATTCCAGAAAGTATTAAAACAGAAATTATTGATCCTTATTTATCCATTAAAGATAATGAAGCTAGAATAAGTTTGAGAATTATTGACTCACAAGAAAATTTAAGAAGAAACGATCTAATTAACAAAATTAATTTTGATCTCAAAAATGAGATTGGCTTAGATGAAAGTGAATTTAAATTAGCAGGAGTTTTAATATTATTTAATAATTTACTTCAAAGTTTATTTAAATCACAAATCTTAACTTTAGGATTAGTAATGATTGGAATTTTTTCAATGTTTATAATTTTATTTAGAAATATAAGATTATCCTTAATTGGAGTTATTCCAAACTTTATTGCAGCATTTTTTATCTTGGGAATTATAGGTCTTCTTGGAATTCCTTTAGATATGATGACAATTACTATTGCAGCGATTACTATTGGAATAGCAGTAGATAATAGTATTCACTATATATATAGATTTAAGGAAGAGTTTAGTAAAATTAAAGATTACAATAAGACTTTAAAAAAATGTCATTCAACAGTTGGGGTTGCTATATTAAATACATCAATAACTATTGTCTTTGGTTTTTCAATTCTAGTTTTATCTAAATTTATTCCAACAATTTATTTTGGAATGTTCACTGGTCTTGCAATGTTACTTGCAATGATATCCGTTTTAACACTATTACCTGCTTTAATTTTAACAATAAAACCTTTTGGAAAATAATTTTGTGATTGATAATTTAAAAAATTTTTATGATGCTATATCTATCATTGACCTTATATACCTAGTAATAACCCTATCATCTCTTATCACCTGTTATAAAAAAGGATTTGTTTTAAGTATTTTATCAATGGCCAAGTGGTTACTTGCTTATGTGATCACTTTAATTTTATTTCCAAGAGTGAAACCTTATTTTAAAAATATTATTGATAATGAGTACGTTTTAGATGTTGGTCTTGGAATTATTATATTTGTGGTGGTAATTTTCTTAGTATTGCTTGTTAATAAAGGAATAAGTAAAGCTGTAAATTATACCGGTATTGGTGGACTAGATACAACATTTGGATTCTTTTTTGGTTTTATCAGAGCCTACATAATTTCAGTTTGTATTTTTTCAGGGTTTAACATTGTCTACAATCACGATAAATGGCCTATAAATAAAGATCAATCATACGTCTTTCCTTACCTTAAAAAAGGTAGTAATTATCTGATAAAAGAATTTCCTAATGAAAAAACATATCAAGATTCTAAAGAAAAAATTGAAGAACTTTGATCCTAAATTAAAAGAAGAGTGTGGTGTATTTGGAGTAAGCAACGCAAAAGATGCTTCAGCATTAACGGCTCTTGGTCTTCACGCACTTCAACACCGTGGTCAAGAAGGTTGTGGAATAGTAACTTTTGATGGGGAAAAATATTATTCAGAAAAAAGATTTGGATTGGTTGGTGATAATTTCAATAAAGAAAAAGTACTTAAAAACCTTATAGGAAATCACGCTATTGGTCACAACAGGTACAGCACAACAGGTGAAAATACTTTAAGAAATATTCAGCCTTTTTTTGCTGATACAAATGCAGGTGGGATTGGAGTAGCTCATAATGGAAATTTAACTAACTCAATTGCTCTTAGAAAAAAATTGGTTGAAGATGGAGCTATTTTTTATTCAACTTCTGATACAGAAACCATTGTTCATTTAATTGCAAAATCAAAAAGAACAAAAACAATTGATAAAGTGGTTGATGCTATATTTCAAATTCAGGGTGGTTACGCTTTAGTTATGTTGGCACAAAATTCATTGATTGGCGTGAGAGACCCTTATGGTATTAGACCGCTTGTAATTGGTAAATTAGGTAACAGTTATGTTCTTGCGTCTGAGACTTGTGCGCTAGATATTATTGGTGCTAAATTTGTAAGAGATGTTGAAAATGGAGAGATTGTTTTAATTGAAAATGATAAGCTAGAAAGCATTAAGCCCTTCCCTCCTAAAAAAGTAAGGCCTTGTGTTTTTGAATATATTTATTTTGCAAGACCAGACAGTATCCTTGATAACAAAACAGCTTACGAACATAGAAAAAATATTGGTGCTGAACTTGCTAAAGAAAATGATGTAGAGGCAGATATCGTTGTTCCAGTTCCAGATAGTGGTAACGCTGCGGCTCTTGGTTTTGCTCAGTATTTAAAAATGAATTATGAACATGGTTTAATTAGAAACCATTATGTAGGAAGAACATTTATTGAGCCAAGTCAAAAAATTAGAAGCTTGGGTGTGAAGTTAAAATTGAATGCAAATCAAACTACAATTAAAGATAAAAAAATTATCTTAATTGATGACTCACTGGTTAGAGGCACAACTTCGCATAAAATTGTTAAAATGTTATATGATGCAGGAGCTAAAGAAGTGCATGTCAAGATAGCTTGTCCTGAAATTAGATATCCAGATTTTTATGGAGTTGATACTCCAACAAAAAAAGAATTGTTAGCAGCTAATAAAACTAATGATGAAATTTGTGAATATATTGGAGCAAAATCTTTAAAATTTTTATCGCTTAATGGATTATATAAAGCTATTGGTTTTGACAATAGAAACGAGACTTATCCTCAACTAACTGATCATTATTTCACTGGGGACTACCCTGTTAAACCTATCGATGAACTTGGAGATAATAAAATCACTCAATTATCTTTACTAAGTACAGCATCTAATAATTAGAAATGAAAAAAGTAAATTTCACAGAGATGAAAAATGGTACTAAAGAGGATTATCAACTGTTAGAAAAATATGAAAAAGATTTTGAAAGACAGACTGCTGATAGAATTTTAAAATATTTAGCATCACAAACATCGACTCTTGAAGGATATCAAATAACAAGATTAGAACATTCGTTACAAGCCGCAACTCGAGCTTATAAAAATGGTGAGAGTGAGGAAATGGTTGTTGCTACATTGATACACGATATTGGTGATGATTTAGCTCCCATGAACCACTCTCAGTATGCTGCTTCAATATTAAGACCATACGTATCAGAAAAAACATACTGGATAATTCAACACCATGGATTATTTCAAACTTATTACAGCGCTCATCATTTAGGTGGAGATAGAAATGCTAGGGATAAATTTAAGGATCATGAGCATTATCAGGCAACTATTAATTTCTGCGAAAATTATGACCAATCGTCTTTTGATCCAAATTATAAAAGTATGAGTTTAGATGAATTTTCACCTATGGTTAAAAGAATATTTTCTAAAACACCTTATTATTATCTTTAAATTATATAATAAGATACTATCTAACTACCCATGATTAAGTCTAAAGAACAAATAATTGAATATTTTAAATCTGGCATCAAACAGATAAACGATTTTAGAATAGGAATTGAGCATGAAAAATTTCTTTTTGATAATCATAGCAATAAAAGAATTAGTTATTCAAAAATAAAAGAAATGTTTGTAGCTTTATTAGAGTTTGGCTGGAATCCTATTTTAGAAAAAGATAATATTATTGGATTAAATAAAGGGGGTAAAAATATTACTCTTGAACCTGGAAACCAAATAGAATTATCAGGAGAAAAACTTAACCATATACATGAAGCATGTGCTGAGTCTCAAGATTATTTATTTGAGTTAAGACAAGTTACTAAAAAATTAGATATTAGTATTATTAGTGCTGGTTTTGATCCAATCTCAAAATTAGAAGAAATTCCAAATAACCCCAAACAACGATATGAACTCATGACCAAAGATATGCCATTAGGTGGCGAGCTTAGTTTGGATATGATGTATAGAACCTGCGGAACTCAATTAAATATTGATTACAATTCAGAAAAAGATTTTATTAAAAAATTTAAAGTAGTGAACTCAATTGTTCCAATTTCTATTGCTTTATTTGCAAACTCATCGATAGTTGAGAAAAAAGATAGCGGTTATTTATCATATCGATCAAAAGTTTGGCAAAGCACTTCTAGAGGAGGATTACCAAAACTATTTTTAGAAAATTTAAATTTTGAAAAATATGCTGAATTCGTAATGAACTTTCCAATTTTATTTATTCAACACAAAGACACTTATATTTCAGGAAGAAAATATACCTTTAAAGATTTTATGGATGGTAAAATTGATGAAATAGAAAACCGGTTACCTTCAGAAAATGATTTAACCACTCACTTAAGTACAATTTTTACCGAAAATAGACTTAAAAAATATATTGAACTTAGATCTATGGATACTTGTGGTTGGGATTGCCTATGTGCAGGCCCAGCATTTAATGTTGGAATGCTCTATGGGAACTTAGATGAAGTTCATGAGGTAATTTCAAGCTGGGATAAAGATAAAATTATTAACGCCTATCTTGAAGCTCCTCAAAAAGGTTTCAATACTCAATTAATGGGTAAAGATCTTCTTTACTGGGCGAAGACTTTGTTGGATTTATCTAGAAAAGGTTTAGAGAAAAGAGATATTTTAAATAAAAGTGGCAAAAATGAAACATTATTTTTAAATCACTTACAAAAAGTAATTGATAACAAAGTAACGAACGCAGATCATATGATTAGTAAATTTTCTAAAAATGAAGATTTAAGTGAATTATATGACAAATAAAATCGTTGCTATTCAAGGAAATCACCCTTCTAAACTAAACCCCATTACAGATACGAGTGTTTTTCTTGCAAACGAGATTCAAATTAAAAACTACAAAATCTTTTATTACGATCCTAAAGATTTATCAGTAATTAATTCAAAAGTTATAGCTTTAGGATTTTTTATTAAATTTGACTATTCAAAAAAGAAATTTTTTAAAATATTAAAAAAACAAAAATTAGATCTTACAAAATGTAAATTTATTCTAATTCGTCAAGATCCTCCATTTAACCTAGAATATATTTCAGCAACTTACATTCTAGATACTATTAAAGATAAAGTTAAAATTTTAAACAACCCTACTTCAATAAGAAATGTGTCTGAAAAACTTTATTCAGTTAAATATCAAAAATATATGCCGAGTACTATTTTTACTCAAAATATCAATGAGATTAAAAACTTTTTTAAAATACATAAAAAAGTAATTTTAAAACCTATCCATAGTTATAGTGGAAATGACATACATCTTTTAAGTAAATTTAATTCAAAATTAATCAATCAATTCATTAAAAAACATGATCATATTATGTGTCAAAAATTTTTACCTAAGATTACTAAAGGAGATAAAAGAGTATTTTTAATAAATGGTAAAATTTGTGGAGCTATATCTCGAGTTCCAAAACAAGGTTCTTTTTTAAGTAACATGAGCAAAGGAGCAAAACCAATTAATATCAAACTCACTCATATAGAAAATAAAATTTCAAAATTAATTGCTAAAGATCTTAAAAAAGAAAATATCTTTTTTGCAGGGATTGATTTTATTGATCAAAAATTAAATGGGGACATTAACGTAACCTCTCCTACTGGATTAAAAACATTGTATGATTTATCAGGAATTAATCTTGCAAAAACATTTTGGAAAGAATTAAAAGCATGAAAAATTTATCAAACCAACATAAAGGATCTTTATTAGCGTTTGTTGCTGTCATGTTAATAACTCCAGACTCTATATTTATTAGACTTTCTAATATTGAAACCTGGGGAATGCTGTTTTATAGAGGTGCAATCCCTTTTGTAGTTGTGCTTATAGGGCTTATTTTTTTTTATAAAAATAATCTCTTAAAAGCTTTAGTAGGTATTGGATATCCTGGTATTTTTTACGTTATAAGTTTTTCTATCTGTAATATTACTTTCATAATATCTATTCAAAATACCAACGTAGCTAATACTTTAGTAATGATTGCAATGGCGCCAATGTTGTCAGCTATATTAGGTAGCATCTTTTTAAAAGAAGTGCCTGACCAAAAAACTTGGATTGCTATAATAATAACTTTGATTTCTGTGACTTATATTTTTCACGATTCAATGGAGATGGGTAATTTTTATGGAGATTTATTTGGTTTAATCACTGCTTTTGGTCTTGCTTGTAACGCTGTTATTGCAAGATATGCTAAGAATAGAGATTTAGTTCCATCTGCTGTAATTGGTAAACTTTGTGTTGCAGTTTTTGCTTTTTTTTTCGTAGATAGTTTTTCTCTAGTAGGCACAGATTTAATAATTGTACCTTTAATGTGCGTAATGTGTGTTGCTATTCCTTTTGTGTTAGTAACAATTGCACCAAGATTTATTCCAGCTGAAGAAGTTAATTTATTTTTTTTATTGGAAACCATTATAGGCCCTTTTTGGGTATGGATGATAATTAGAGAACAACCAAGCATCGAAACTATCCAAGGTGGAACAGTTATCATTTTGACGATCGCAATTCACTCCTTTCTTAAGCTTAAAAAATCGTAAATCCTAAAAGACAATTAACTTGATTTGGCCACAAATCAGAAATAGATACCGATTCAAATGGAAAAAGTATTAAAAAATTCATGGGCTTTATTTTTAGGAATGGGAGCACTTATGCTAGCCTATGGATTTCAAGGATCATTACTTGGGGTAAGAGCGGTTAAAGAAGAATTTAGCTTGGCTGCAACTGGGTTTATGATGTCTGGTTACTTTGTTGGTTATTTCATTGGAGCTAAAACTATTCCTCAAATAATTTCACGTGTAGGACACATCAGAGTTTTTGCAGCATTTGCTTCTATTGCATCACTAGTAGTTTTAATTCATGCTGTTTATGTAAGTCCTTTTATTTGGTTTTTACTAAGGGTGCTTACTGGGATTAGTATGGTCTCAATTTATACTGTTGCTGAAAGTTGGTTAAATGACAGGGCAAGTAATAAAAATAGAGGAAGTGTCCTATCAGTTTATATGGTTATTATATATGGTGCTATGGGATTTGGAATGTTTTTACTAAACTTTAGTGATCCACTTAACTTTCAGCCCTTTATATTAATTTCTGTTATAACTTCAGCCGCACTTATTCCAATATTACTTACAAAAAGAAAAGCTCCAACATTTAAAAAAATATCAACAATGTCTTTGCAAGAAGCATTTATTTCATCTCCATTTGGAATAGTAAGTTCATTTTTTTATGGAACGATCCAATCTGCATTATTTACGTTGCTTGCGGTATACGCAACAACTATGAATTTTTCTATTTTTCAAATTTCATTAGTTACATTCTTACTTGCAATTTCTGGTGCAATATCACAATGGCCAATTGGAAAACTATCGGACATGTTTGATAGAAGAAGGGTAATTATAATTGTAACTTTTGCAGCAGCTTTTTTTGCTTTTTGTGCAATTTTATCCTCAAGACAAATGTATTTGCCAGGCGAGTTAGCAACAAGTAAATTTTGGTTTTATGTTTTTTTAATTTTATTTTCTTTTTGTAGTCTACCGATGTTTTCTCTAATTTTAGCTCACACTAATGATTTTATTCCTAAAGAAAAATTTGTAGCAGCAGGTGCTAGTTTGCAGTTTACATTTGGAATGGGAGCTATGGGTGGACCTTTTCTATGTTCAATTTTTATGGGTATTGTTGGTCCAAATGGTTTTTTTATATTTCTATTATTCTTTCATTCGTTGATTGGCTTTTATGGTATTTATAGATCTAGAGTTAGACCTGTTGTTGAAAACCCAGACTCTCAGTTCGTTGCAATGCCACAATCAATTACTCCTGCAGGAATTGAATTAAACCCATCTACTGAACCCATTGAAGAACCAATCAAGCCAGTTGTAGAAGTTGTTAATGAAGACAATAAACCTTCTAACTTTTAATTTTTAGATCTAAGTTATCAAACAAATAGTCTCTATATTGTTATTTAATAACCTAGATTTCTATCAATTTGATTTATTAATTCTTTATTTTCTATAAATAATTTTAAATTTTTGAAAAATATTTTTAATACCATCTCAATATAGTTACCTTGACTATCTGATGAAATATGTGGGGTAATTATTAAATTACGTGTATCCCAAAGATTAGAGTTTTTTGGAATGGGTTCGTGAGAAAATACATCCAAAATTGCTCCTGCTAGTTCATTCTTTTCTAATTTAATTCTTAAAGCCTTATAATCTAAAACAGATTGTCTTCCAATATTTACAATTCCACAACTTGATTTAAGACTATCTAATCTAACCTTGTTAATTAGCCCTTTGGTCTCTTCTGTTTCAGGAACCGCAAGATATAAAAAGTCAGCAACTGGTAATACATCATCTATTTTGTCAAATGTAATTACCTTTGAGCAACCTTCAACAGCTCTTCCTCTTCGGTTAACACCAATTACTTCAGCTCCAAGTTTACTGATATGCTTTATCATCGATCCACCTAATGAACCTGTTCCAACAACTACTACTTTAAATCCATCAATAGGTTTACTAAGCAAAGTTACAAACTCTTTATTTTTTTGATTTGTAACTATTTTAGTCATTTGGTTTTGAAGCATTAAGATGCTCATTAAACCAAACTCTCCTGCTTTTTTTGCATGTACACCACTGCTATTTGTTAAAACAAGGTCTTCCTTCATCCAATCAAAAGGAGATAAATGGTTTACACCAGCAGAACTGACATGGATCCATTTAAGTTTTGGTGCGATAGTTTTAATATTTTCAGTTGGGAATTGCCAACCTAATAAAATATCTGCATCTTTCATAGATGAGAGATAATTATCATCATCCCAATCTACTAAATACTCAATCTTGTCTTTAATTTCTGGGTGTTCACTAAGTCCTTTTTCAAATTCTTCCTTGGTAATTGTGCTATGTTTTTCACCTTCAAGATCACAAGGTAAAAAACCCTCTTTCCAGTGATTATTCCTTATATGAATTCTAATTTTATTCATGTGTGAAAATTATCTTATCTTTAATTTCTTTATATTGGGAATATATACTATCATATAAATTAATAAAAAAAATTATGCCTACATTTGATGTAATCAGTAAAATCAATTATCAAGAATTTGATAACGCTCTTGCTAACTGCTTAAGAGAAATTAGCAATCGTTATGACTTTAAAGGACTTAATATTTCAATTGAACGCAAAGATAAAACTATCACAACGCTTGCTTCAGATGAGCTAAAATTAAAGCAAGTAAATGAGTTATTAGAAACTCACCTTGTAAGAAGAAAAGTAGATCCAAGAGTATTAAGTGTTAAGAATTCAGAAGGCGCAACTGGTGGAACTATTAGACAAGTAAGTGAATTAAAAGAAGGAATAAGCCAAGAAAATGCTAAAAAAATAATTGGAGATATAAAAAAACTTAAACTTAAAATCCAGATCAAAATTCAAGGAGAAGAATTACGTGTAGATGGAAAGAAAAGAGATGATCTTCAAGAGGCAATTGCTGCAATTAAAACAATAGATATCGGTCTTCCAATTGAATTTATAAACTTTAGAGATTAAGTAAGTTTATACAACAAACTAGAGACCCTAATAGAGACTTTTGAGACAAATCAAATAGCTGTTTTTAAGTAGTTAGACTCATGGTTCAGTATTTGTTAGTCTTGGATTGTGAGTGATATTTTTCCAAAAGGTTCTGCATGGATGAACGGTGAATTCATTCAGCTTTCTGAAGCAAAAATTCCTATTTTAGATTGGGGGTTTTTAAGATCAGATGCAACATATGACGTTGTCCATGTTTGGAAGGGTAGTTTTTTTCAATTAGATAAACATATTGATCGTTTCTTTAAATCAACAGAAAAACTTAGAATGCCATGCAGACTTAGTCGTGAAGAAATAAAAAGAATATTAGCAGGCTGTGTTAAAAAAGCTGATCTTGAAGACTCTTATGTTGAAATGATACAAACAAGAGGAATGTCTCCAAATTTTGTTAGAGATCCTCGTAAAGCGACACCACGCTTTATGGCTTTTGCGGTACCCTTTGGCTGGATACTTAAGCCAGAAGATTTTGAAAAAGGATTAGATGTATATTTGACTGATATAACAAGAATTCCTCCAAGTTCAGTTGACCCAACTATTAAAAATTATCATTGGATGGATTTAGTGACAGGTATGCTTGATGCGTACGACAGAGGACATCATACTGCTATATTAGTAGATGAAGATAACAATGTATCTGAAGGACCTGGCTTTAATATTTTTTCTGTTGATAAAAATGGAATTAATACACCAGACCATGGAGTATTAGAAGGTATCACAAGACAAACTGTTATTGATTTAGCTAAAGAACTGAATATCAAAGTTAATAAAAAACCCATAACAATTAAAATGCTAAAATCATCTGAAGAGTTGTTTGCAACTTCAACAGCAGGAGGTGTAATGCCAATAACAAAAATTAGTGGAAAAAATATTAATAAAGGAACTGTGGGAGATATCACAAGAAAAATTCATAAACTCTATTGGGACAAACATTCTGATCCTGATTGGAGTACATCTATAAATGATATATTTTTATAAAAAATGAAAAAACTTTTTATTGATTTGAAAAAAGAAATTTATCAATTATGGAAAAATAATTTAGAACTTTCAAATTTTACAAAATTGCCAAAAGATTTAATCTATAATGAGGTTCAACCAAACTATATTCTTCCTGCAAAAAAACTGGAGAATTGGCAATCACATTCTTTAGAAACAATGAAGGTTCATAATATCATTAAACAACTATCGCCATATGTTAACTGGAAACAAACCTATGAAGAAAAAGATGTTGGCAAAGCTTTTTTAGAAAAATATGGTTATTTTGAACTTTTTGGACCAACTGGACATTTTTTAACAAATAAAATGAGTCTTTTTGTATTTTTTGTAGACGCAGAAAGTTATTATACGTGGCACAATCATGAGGCTGAGGAATTATATTTTGTATTATCTGGTAGTGCAAAATTTGAAAGTAAATCTGACGAGTCTAATACTTTAATGCCATTAAAAACAAGATTTCATAAGAGCTTTCAACCTCATTCTTTAACAACATATCATGAGAAATGTTTAGCATTAGTTATATGGCGAGATAAATTGAACTCTGAAATAAAAGTTGTCAAAAATTAATAAAAATACTCGCTCTCAAACTCGAACATTTTGAAATAAAACAAAATCTTTGTTGATAGATGATTTGCTGAATTAAACCTATCTAATTGTTAGTGGGCAAAGAGAAGTACTAGGAATATTTAATGTATAGGTAGATCCTAATTTATTATAAAAGCAAATCTTATTAAATCCAGAAATTGACTCTCCAGTTTTAAAGCCTACTGACCCAGAATTTCCTGAATTATAAGATGATTGACCTGAGGAACCATAAAGAGCATTATTAAGAGCTCTAATATCTGCCTCTGTGCAACCATTAAGAACAACTAAAGCTGAAATTAATAATAAAACTTTGGTAATTATTTTCATCATAATATCTTATCTGAAATTTAGACTTTATAATATCAATATTTTATTAATATAACGCTATTTATTTTTGTGTTATCTTAAAAAATGAGCTTTTTAAGGAATCTGTTTTTACTTATGTGTCTTACAGGGTGTTATGCAGATGAGGCAATAATTGAATACAATCAAAAAAAACATATGGTTGAACTTGGAGATAATATTAATCAAGCTCTTCCAATATTAAAAAATATGCAAAGAACTGTGCCAGCAAGTTGGCTTAGAACTTCAGATCAATATTATGAAGGGGGTAAAAATTATTATATTCATTATCAAAGAACTGGTCATACCGAAGACGGTATTATGACTGATGATGAATTTACTCCTTATATTTTTGCTGACAAAAAACTTGTATCCATTGGATGGGCAGTTTTAGGTGGTCCAAGAACTTTTGGGAATGCTTCAGTTGCAGCAAATAATGCTCAACAACGTTCTCAAGCACTTTTAAATTTAAGCAATGCTTTACTTCAGCCACAAAATTACAATTATAGTCCCTCAGGATGGAACCCACCAGGAACAAGATGCTATACTACCAATAATGGATTTAACACAATTGTTGTTTGTAATTGATTTTTATTTGAACTAGTCCCCAAACTAGAACATTTGCAGATAAAACAAGAATTTAGGTTGTATGAACAAAGAAAACGCAAGTAAACTGTGGAAAATGATACAGGAAGCTGGCGATTATTTGGGGTGCTAGTAGTACACACTACCTCACACTACTTCACACTAGTTATGCGAATTATTTAACTTAAATTAAAAAAAAATCCCATACAGACTTATTAATTTAAGTAATAAACTAGATCATAGACTAGATCATTTCGAGATAAATCAAATAACTATTTTTAAAGCAAATAGACTCATTGTTCATGATTTGGTAATCTTAGATCATGAAAAAGTTTTTAGTAATTATAATTCTAAATCTTCTATTAAATAGTTTAGCTTTTTCAAAATCTATTGAGGTCAATACACTTTTTAATGATAAGAAAAATTATGAAAAGATGGAAATGCTCTTTGGTGATTATAGAATATACACACACAGACCAGGTGCTGTTAAAATTAGAAGATTATCTGACAATAAACAATTAGTAGTTTTTTCAGATAAATTTAAAGTTAAATTTTATAATAATGGAGATCGTATATTTGATTTTATATTAGATAAAGATAAGGAAAATATTTCAATAAAATTTAGAGATCTAGAGTTATTTACCTGGAAAGGAAAATATGTATCTAAACACAGAGCATATTTTTATCAAATCTTAACATATGATAATCAACCATTCCATTATTACATAAAATTAATGGGCAAACAATCTAGTGCAATAAACATGGAAAAATTTGAAATAAAAATTGCTAAAGCTATTAGTGAGGCCAAAATACAAATAGCTGCAAAATATAATATGACACCAGAATTAATTGATCTAATTCTTAAAAAAAGAAAACAAACAACAGATAAAAAATTAGAACAGATTATTAAGCAAGAAAAAGAAAATATTGAAAAAAGGGTTGATGATGAAATAGATAAAACTTTGCAGGCATCACTTAGCGATGAAGTTGCAAAACAAATTGAAGATACTATTGGTCAAGAAATAGCAAAAGAATTTGACTCAATTATAATTGATGGAATGGAAGCAGAGTTCGCATCTATTGTTGATGAAGCCGTTGAGGAAGCTATCAATGAAGGAATATCTCAAGCAACAGCAGAAGCAGCTATTAGAGCAATCATGGATGTTCTTGCTGCGGGAGGGACGGAAGAAGAAGCAATGAATGCTTGCCGATCTGTAGCTGGAAGTGCATGTGATTAAATTTACTTAGGTCATACGTTGATTAGAAGTACATGGTATCCTGGAGAGATTGATTTTAAATGAAAAACTTTTAGGGTATTTGTTCTGGACTATAGGATTTTATAGGATACTAGATCATAGACTAGATCATTTCGCGATAAAACAAGGTTTGGATTGGCATGAACAAAGAAAACGCAAGTAAACTGTGGAAAATGATCCAGGAAGCTGGCGATTATTTACGGGATTAGCGGTTCAACTTATCCTACACTCACCTACACTATTCTACAGTACTTATGTGGATATTAAAAAGTTAGCTTGAAATAAATCGCTTAAAGATTCATCAATTTAAACAAAAAACTAGAACCATAACTAGAACTTTTTGAGATAAAACATTAGTTATTAAATAAATTTTTGCTAATAATTAACGATGAATAAAATTATAAGTTTTATAATAATATCATTATTTTGGTGTAATATTTCAGTTGCAAAAAATCTATCAGAAATAATAGGAGAAAAAAAAAGAGCCGCTCATTATCATAATTGCAAAGTAGTTGAGGGAAGCAAAAAAATAGATGAAAGATATGAGTTTGGTATTGTGTATGGAAAAGGAACAGGAGAAAAAGGTTGGTTCGGAGCTTTAAATGGTGATCATTTTGTAATTTCTTATAACAAAAAAACAAAAAAGTATGAGAAACCCATATCTGCAAATCTATACTTTAAAAATAAAATTAATGATGAAACATATGATGTTCAGGTTCATTTTATTCTGAGTAGTCCAGAATTTCGAAAGGATATAGGTGCAGCTATTGGTATGAATATTGTTATGTCTAGTTTTGTAAGAGGAAATGATGCAGCTTTATTAAGATATTGGTTTGAAGCAAATTCGCACAAGTCAAATGATAAATTTTTATATGAAGAGTTAGAAGAAATTTTAAATATTGAAAATAAAAGAATGCTCGATAAAAAATTAACTGAATTTACCAATAAAATTTTTGAAATTACAACAAAACATCTTAATCTTAGTGAACCATTCAGTCTTATAGAATTTGATGAGCGAATGCAGGGTAAAATTGAGCTTGATAAAAACTTGACAGATAATCGTTTATTAGACTGGACTACATATGATTGCAAAACTAAACTTCCTAAATAATATATTTTTTTTAAGATTTTTTTTAATTATAATTATATTTTTTTTTTCACAATCATTTAAATCTTCAGCAACTACACCAGACACTTTCTTAAATTTAGAAGAAATTGATCAGCTTACTAAATCAGTAATTGCAATTAATCAGGATTCTATTGATCAATCGTTAGAATATCTTTTTAAAAAAAATAAAAGTGAGAAAGCTATATTCGGTACCTCTCAGAGAAAGATAGTAAACATATTTGTTACTGAAAAAAATAAATTAGACAAATATCCATATAAAACAATAATTGGTATGGCTTACTTTGAGTTTTTTTATGCAGAGCAAGTTAAAGAAAATAAAAAACGAATTAGAAAATTTAAGGACACTTATCCAAAGATTAATAAATCAACAAAAAAAGCTGTTAAAAATTTATATAATTTAAATGATGTTAGAAAAAAAATGCGTGAAAGCATTGGACTTACATTGGAAACAGCTCCAAAAGATGTAATTAAAAACTACATAATACTAAGCAAATATCTAAAAAACTCTGAGCCAAAAAAAATAAAGCTAAATGAAATTGAAAAAAAAGTAAATGTTTACTCTCAAAAAATAACAAAATTCTTATCTTTATACGAAAAAAATATAATCCTAAAAAAACAAAACCGGATTACTGAAAAAATATTTTTAAAAAATATAAAAAAAAATTACAAAAGTTTAACAATATTTAATAGAAAAATAGAAAAATTAAGTGGTGTAGAGGATAAAGCTGTATTTTTGCAAATATTAAGTGAAAATATTTATGAAATTATTTCTACGACACATAACAATCTTATTTCAGATTCTATTGAATATAATGTTGCATTAGATAGTCTTTATTTTGCCAATTCATTAATTAAACAAACTAAAGCTAAAATTATAAAAAATAATTATGAGCAAATATGGCCTGTGGATTTTAAAGCCGAAGATTCGCTTGATGAAAATGAATTAGTTAAACTGGCTGAAATAAATAGAAAAACTACAAAAATAAAATTCCTAAATAATAATAAATTACAATCAAGTACTCTAAATTTAATTAATGAGGGTAATTATAATATAAATTTAATTATCGACGATATTCAAAATAAATTTAAAATTCAAGTTGATGCTATTAAATTAAACTATGCAACAATTGATGAGATGAAAAACTGGAATAAATCTGATTGGGCAAAATCTTGGAAAGGATCCTTAGCCAAAGATTTATATGATGCTGAAGGAAATCTTGTTAATTTTTCAAATCAAAATATTGAAGACTTAAGAGCACTGCTCGCTTTAAATAATTTTAACACATTGATGGATAATACTGAATTGAACAATCTTGATATTGAAATTCAAGATATTCAAAACTCTATTCAGGATATTAAAAATGTAAATATTTCTAGAATATTAAATCAAGATTTTTCAATTACATTAGATAACTATTCTAAAATATTGGCAGAAGATGCAATTAATAGATTTGGAGACCAGTTTGATGCTCAGACAATTCAGGAAATAAGAGATAATGCAAATTTTGAAAGTTTAACAACAATCACTAATATGGAGTATGGAACAAACATGACATCTGCAGAATACAGATCATATTGGGAAAATGCTCAATATATGAATAGCACTTCTACATGGGGAGATGTAACTAGAGGTGTTGACCTGATAAGCAATCTTAGTTCCTTTGATGCTGCTGCTGCAGCAAAAGAACTGGGTGCTGATTTACAAACTGTTGCTGATAGTATTGCTCAAGCAGCATCAGTTGGAATTTCTACTGATTTAGAAGCTGCAGCTAAAGGACTTGGGTACGATAGTTTTTCTGATGCTGTAAGCGCTTATAATGCTGAACATGGCACAAACTACACAGACGCTGAAGCAAAAGAAGCTTTGGGACAATAATGGAAAACTTTATAGGATTTTATAGGATACTAGATCATAGACTAGATCATTTCGCGATAAAACAAGGTTTGGATTGGCATGAACAAAGAAAACGCAAGTAAACTGTGGAAAATGATCCAGGAAGCTGGCGATTATTTGGGCGGTCAGCTACCCGACCATCCCAATCACCCAAAAGGGCGCAACCCCTATGCGCATGTTGCAATATGTGTAAAAGAACATTTCAAAAATAGTTACAAAGATATTCCTGATGAAAAATTTGATGAAGTTGTAGAATATATTGAATTTTTAAAACAAAATCCTAATTAGAATTTTTTAACGTCTCAAGTAATTGATCGACATCACTATCTTTAGTATTCCAAGCTGCAACTAATCTCACTGCTTTACCATCTAGTTCGTCTTCATTCATTTTGTAACCTTCAGAATTTAAATGCTCGATCATATTTCTTGGGAATTTTGCAAAAACCTCATTTGCTTCTGTGGGATATGCTAATTTGATATCTGAATGATTATTTAATCCTTCACTTAATTTTTTTCCCATTTTATTAGCGTGTCTTGCATTTCGAAGCCATACATCATCTGAGATATAAGCATCTAGTTGAGCGGAAACAAATCGCATTTTAGATAGTAAGTGCCCTGCTCTTTTCATTAAAAAAGCAATGTTACCAACCAAGTCTTTTTTAAAAAAAATTATAGCTTCTGCAGCTAAACAACCATTTTTAGTTGCGCCAAATGACAATACATCAATACCTGATTTCCAGGTCATCTCTGCTGGAGTTGCATCTAATGATACCAAAGCATTTGCAAATCTTGCTCCATCCATGTGCATATTTAAATTATGTTTATGAGCAATGTCTGATATTTTTTTAATTTCTTCTAACTGATATACCTCTCCACTTTCACAAACTTGGGTAATACTTACAGATGATGGCTGAGTATGATGCACAATTCCTTTTCCTCCAATAGCTTCATCTAATTCGTCGGCAGTTATTTTTCCTCTAATTCCCTGTAGGGTAACAAGTTTTCCACCCCCAGTATAAAATTCTGGAGCACCACATTCATCAGTATTAATATGAGATAATTTGTGGCAATAAATATTGCCAAATGATGGTGTCATTGTTGATAAAGCTAATGCATTAGCTGCCGTTCCTGAGGCTGTTGGAAAAACAATTACTTCTTTTTCAAATATTTCAGAAAATTTATCTTGTAACTCTGTTGATATCTGATCATTTCCATAAGGAGTGCTATCCCCTTCGTTTGCTTTAATAATTGCATCCATTACTTCAGGACAAGCACCAGCAACATTATCAGAAGCGAATTTTACTCGCTCTCTTTTTGTTTTAATTTTTGCCATATTTATTGTTTTGGAAAATAATCTTTTAGTTCACCTTCACGATATACATCTGCAGTACAACAATGAAGTCCTCCACCAAATGCATAAGCATCTCTTAATTCAACTGGCACAACTTCCATTCCAAGTTTATCTAATTGTTCTGCTTGATATACTTCACTTTTTTCAACACATACTGTTTTAGGATCTAGGATTAAGACGTTCATTGATAACCATGTTGATGAATAACATAAAGGTGGTGGTTCGTTATGAGCAGGTTGTGCACTATCAACAATTTCCCAACCATTATCTTCAAACAATTTTCTTTGTTCTTTTGGAAGTCTTCTTTGTGGATTGTTAATTATTAATCCTTCTTTTATTGGAGTAAATGTTGCATCAATATGAATTGGATAAGGATCACCTGGAAAATTAACTGCATGAACTCTGTGATCTTTATAATGTCTTTTTAACCAATCTATTCCTTTTAGATTTGTAGTAAATCCGTGCTGAACTACTAGATCTTTACCAAATCTCAAAACATCTGCTGCATCAAATAAGGGTTCTTCCTCAGTAGTTACAAAAAATTTATCTTCAGTCCATTTCAATCTTTTTTCAATTCCAATTTTATCAGATAAATAATCTTTTCTATAATCAGCATCAGTTAGTCTCGGTTTAGGAGCGGACTCATGTCTCATATTTGGATCAGAATTATAATATTCTTTTAGTAATGGTCGGTAGCAAAGATACTCAAACCATCTACAACGATAACTCATTGTTGCTTCTAATATTTCGTTACCAACAGTAAGCAAAACATCTCTTGGAGGCATGCAGCCAAACATAGTTTCTGCTTCCCAATCAGGCGTTGAAGTTTTTTGGTTAAAGTCTATTGGTGTTGGTCTATCTACCTTAATTCCTCTTTTAATTAGCATACTTGAAAAATCATCTAAAAGCTGATTAGCTTTATCAACAGTATCTTTAGTTCTTGGACCAAATTGACCTCTCATATCTGAGTCTTCTGGGACTTTAGCATCAAGCGCTGGCTCTGGAGCTGGAATACATGTTCCATCAGCTCTACCAACAATTACATGTTTTAGTGGATCCCACTCATTCCAACTATTAACTATTGTTTTGTTATCACTCATAATTTTTTTAATTTTGTATAATATTATGTTCTGGGCCGAAAGGAAATTTTGTAATGTTCTCTGCTCCATCTTTGCCAATAACAAGTATATCGTGTTCTCTATATCCGCCTGCTCCTGGGTTTCCTTCAGGTATCATGATCATGGGTTCCATTGAAACCACCATGTTTTCTTCAAGTACTGTATCAATATCTTCCCTTAGTTCTAATCCTGCTTCTCTGCCATAAAAATGAGAGAGAACTCCAAAAGAATGCCCGTATCCAAATGTTCGATAATGTAAATAACCAAGCTCTGCAAAAAGTTCATTTAATTCATGACAAATATCAGAACATTTAACACCTGGTTTGATAAGCTCTAATCCTCTTTTATGTACCTTAACATTTGCCTCCCATGCTTTTAACGATTCATCATCTGCATGATCTAAAAATAATGTTCGCTCTAAAGCTGTGTAATATCCAGAGATCATTGGAAAAGTATTTAAAGACAAGATATCTCCTTTTGCTAATTTTCTATTTGTTTTTGGATTGTGAGCTCCATCAGTATTAATTCCAGATTGGAACCAAACCCAAGTATCCATATATTCTGCATCGGGATAAGTTTTGACAATTTCTCTTTCCATTCTATCTCGTCCAGCAATCGATATTTCTATTTCTGTGTTACCTTCTCTAATATTTTTTACAATCTCTTCTCCACCTAAATCTGCAATCTTTGCTCCATTTTTAATTATTTCAATTTCTTCATTAGATTTAATCATTCTAAGTTCCATTAAATGTTTTGAAACATCGCTAAAAACAGAAAAAGAAAAAAGAGAACCAATTTTTTCTCTCATATCTAAAGTAACATGATCATTTTCAAGACCAATATTTTTTGGAGGCTCATCCCTTCCAATAATAGATACAATTGCTTTTAAAAAATTATCTCTCTTCCAGTCAGTATAAATTACATTATCACAATGCGACCTTCTCCATGGTTGGCTAGCATCAATGTTTGCAGAAATTGTTGAAATTTTATTTTTTGTTACAACGCAACCATAAGGTCTGCCAAAAGAACAATAAATAAAGCCTGTATAGTATGCAATGTTATGCATTGAAGTTAAAATAACCATATCCAGGTTATTTTTATCCATTACAGTTCTTAAGTTATTTATTCTTCTATCGTATTCAATTTTTGAAAAAGGAAGTTTAACTTTTTCTCCATTTTTTAATGTAAAAAAATCTGGTCTTTCCATAAGATTAATTCAGGCCAATATATCTTTTGTTCCATCTCATTACTAAACTGTAATAAGTTAAAGAAATAAAAAGAAAAAAACCACCAATAATTGTGTTTGTTGCCGGAACTTCGTTTATTCCAAATAAAGGAAGCCACACCCAAAATATTCCACCAATTACTTCTGTTAATGATAACAAGGTTAATTCAGCAGCAGGAATAGCTTTTGATCCAATTGAATATAAAATTAATCCAAGGCAAACCAATGTTCCATGAAGAGAAAATAATGAACTATTATAGCTTGATGAAAAGAATACTAAATCCTTACTCAAAATCATTATCGATGCAAAAACAACACAGAATAGGCCTGCAAAAGCAGTTGTAGTAAATTTTGGGGTTTCTTTACGCCATCTTAATGAAACTGAAAACACTGAAAAACCTACAGATGAAGTAATACCAAAAACAAATCCAATTAGTGAAGTATCAGAGGTATTGCCTATCGCCATTATACCTATTCCAACTGATGCAATAATTATTGATACCCAAACATTTAAAGAAATTTTTTCTTTTAAAAATAAAAAAGCTAACAACGCAGTAAAGAAAGGCATCGCCGCTAAACACAACAAAGTAATTGCTGCACTAGTATTTGTGATTGAAAACATAAAAGAGATCATTGCAACACCAAGCCCTGAACCTCCTACTAAACCGGAAATACCTATTTTAAAATAATTTTTGTAAAAATCTTTTCCTTCTTCAAAAAATAAATACAAATTTAATAAAATAAAAATTGTAAGACCTCTTCCAAAAATATATTGCCAAGGTATTAAGTGTGGATTATCCATATATCTCACTACTAGAGGTCCAAAAGACCAAACAAGACCTGCAAACAAAACAACTGGAACAGCTATTTTAGGATTTTTAAGAACAAGCATAAGCTGCTATTTAATTGTAAATAGATTTAACTACAACAAAAATGAGATGAGTTATAATAATGATTGATTGGAATGATTAGGCAAAAAGCAATCTACAATATCACCTTTTTTAAATTTAGACTTACCAGCTGGTAATAAAGCCCAGATATTTAATTTTACAAAAGATTTAATTCTAAAGGACTCTTGTCCCTTTAAAATTTCAACTTCAATTTTTCCATTTTTAGTTGTGTTTAATTTACTTTTTGCAAACCTTGTAAAACTCTTTTTCTTAACAAATTCATTTTTTAAAATTGCACGTACAGGAATTTCTTCATGAAGACCTAATAAATTTTCAATATAAGGATACACAAAAAACCTGAAACAAGCAGCTGATGACATTGGGTTACCGGGTAATCCAAAAATTGCTTTTTGCTTGCCTTTAATCTTTGCAAACAAAACAGGTTTTCCAGGTCGGATAGCTACACTTTTAAAATAATCAGATAAACGAAAGCTTTGAATAACATTTGGAACAAAGTCGAATTTACCCGCAGAAACGGCACCTGATGTAATAATAATATCAATATTAGAATTCAACATTTTAGTAATTTTAGACTTAAATATTTTTTCATGATTATCTTTTAAAATTCCACCATCTTTGAAATTAAATAAAAAATTATCACTTAAGTTTTTAATATAATGACTATTTGAATTTCTAACTTTCCAATCAGGAACATTGTCATTATTGGTTATTTCGTTTCCTGTAGAGAAAAAAAGAATATTAATCTTTTTTTTTACAATAATGTTTTTAATACCTAGTGTTTTAAGAGCCAAAATATGGTTGGGCTGTATAATTGTATTTTTTTTTATAACTATTTCTTTCTTTTTATAATCAGATCCTGCAAATCTTACATGATTGTATCTTTTTATTCTTTTATTAATTAAAATATATTTTTTATTGCTATTGCTTGGAAAGAAAACAATTTGTTCAATGGGTATAATAGTATCAAATCCTTTTGGAATAATGCCACCAGTCATTATTTCAACTGCATCAAATTTTTTAATTTTTTTTTTAAATGGTTTATTACCTGCCGCAATCAAACCTATAATCTTAAATTTTTGAGGTAAATTTTTTTTTATATTCTTTGTATGATTTGAGTTAATTGCATAACCATCAAAAGCAGCATTATCTCCAGATGGATAATTAATAGTAGAATAGATATTTTTAGATACTGCTCTATTTAAAGAATTTATACTCTTAATATTTTCATCTTTGATTTTAATAATTGCTTTTTTTAAAATTCTTTTTGAATATTGATAACTAATCATTTTCTAAAATTTCTATAGCTTTTTTTAAATCTTCTTTAGTATTTATATTAAAGAATGGATCTTTATTATCAAACTCCATTTCAATATTTTTTACACCTACACTATTTGCCCAAAATTCTACTTTTCTTTCTCCTCTAGTTAAATCTTCTTCTAATTTATCTATTAAATCAATAGACCAAATACCAAATATATTGTGTCTAGTATTATTTGATTTAATAAAAAAAAGTTTGTCCTCCTCTTGATTTATATTTTTTAAAAAATCTTTTAATATTTGATTTTTAAAAAAAGGAGTGTCTACTGGAAAAGTTGAAATCCATTGATAATCTTTATTATTATCTTTAACCCACTTCATTGCTGTTAAAACTCCCCCTAAAGGTCCAAGATCTTTCTTAAAGTCTTGAATTAGAGAAATTTTTTTAGATTTTTTAAAATTAATTGAGTTATTGGAAACTATTAATACTTCATTAAATTCATCAATGATTTCGTACAATATATAATCAATTAATATTTTATCACCTAATTTTACTTGTGATTTATCTTCACCAAACCTTTGGGACTTTCCGCCAGCTAGCACTACACCTAAAACATTGTTATGATCCATTTATCAAAATATAAAACATTAAGGTTTGAATTAAAGAAATATAATGGATTTAAGAATTTTAGAAATAGCCTCCCATACAGAGAATAATAAAATTATTGAAAATTTTACACATAAGTCAAAAAACAAAAATCCATTATGTGGTGATGAGATGGAAATTAGTTTAATTGTTGAAGAAGATGTTGTTAAAGACCTCGGGTATCAGTGTAAATCATGTGTTTACTGTCAGGCCTCTGTCAGCTTATTATCTAGAAAAATAAAGGATAAAAAAATTGAGGAAATTAAGGAATTTATTGGTAACGGTGAAAAACTTTTTGAGGATGCTAAAGTCACAATAGAAAAAAACTGGAAAGATTTCAAAGAAATCTTAGATAAAAAAAATCTTTCAAGAAAAGAATGTTTGCTACTACCATTAAGAACTGTTTTAAAAGCTTTAAAAATTTAGATGATTAAAATAACAAAATCTGTCTTACAAAAAGCTCTTATAGCAGGTTTTTTTTCTGCACTTACAATTGGAGTGTTAACTGTTCTTACTTACAAAAGTACTTTGGGATATTTCATAGCAGCCTCTTTCGGATCCTCTATGGTTTTATTGTTTGGTTTTCCTGAAAGTCCCTTTGCTCAACCTAAAAATGTTTTTTTTGGACATTTTATAACTGCTTTAGTTGGTGTCATTTTTGTTAACTACATTCCACTTCCAATTTATATAAATATTGCTTTTGCTGTTGGTGCTGGAGTTTTTTTAATGATTTTATTAGATGTGGTGCATCCCCCAGCTGGAGGTAATCCAATTATAGTTATTATTGGAAGTGCATCTTATGATTATTTGATTAATCCTATTATGTTTGGCTGTATTATAATTTTATTACTAGCAGTAATTATAAATAAATTTCTTTTACAAAAAAATTATCCTTTAAAGTAATGTTATGCATTCAAAGTATAAAGTTTTAAAATTTTCTTTAAATAGTTTTGATGATATTGAGGATTTAGTTTCAATTGAAGAGCCGTTAGAAATTTCTTTAAAATTTAAAAATCAAGATCAATGGGTTACTCAAAATCTATCTATTACAATGAGAACTCCAGGTCACGATGAAGATTTAGTTAGAGGTTTTTTATTTAATGAGCAAATAGTTAAAAACATTAGTCATATTGATACAATTGAAAGTTACGGAGAAAAAGTTGGTCAATATAATATTCAAAATAAAATTTTAGCTACTTTAAACAATTCACAAAACATCAATATTTCAAAAATCAAAAGAGATTTTTTAACTAACTCCTCTTGTGGAGTTTGTGGAAAATCTTCTCTTGATGCGTTAGAAATTATAAAAAAAGACAAGACAAATTCAACACAGCCTCGAATTTCTAAAGAAGTAATTATTCAAGCTCCTAATTTATTAAGAGAAAATCAATCAGAGTTTAGTAAAACAGGTGGAATACATGCTAGTGGCTTATTTGATAAAGATGGAAAACTAATTGAAGTTAGAGAAGATGTTGGAAGACATAATGCCCTGGATAAGCTAATTGGAAGCACCTTAAAGAATAATCAATTAAATCCAAAAAAACAGTTAATTACGTGCTCTGGGAGGTTAAATTTCGAATTAGTCCAAAAAGTTTTAATGACAGATATAGGTATAATGATCGGTGTTGGTGCGCCAACTAGTCTAGCCATCGATTTAGCGAATAAATTTGACATTACCCTCATAGGTTTCGTAAAGAGGGATAGTTTTAATATTTACACAAATAACAAAAAAGTTATTGTGAGCTAATTAAATAAAAGGGTATTTGTGTCAAAAAATATAAGTAATTTATCAGGTAGAATAGGCTTAAAGGATAATCTATTTAAGCAAATTTCAGAAAATACCTTGAGCGAAACCCCTCAAGATATTAATGAAATCGCCAAAAAACATAATCTCGGAGTATCTACACTCCATGGGGCAGAATCTTTTTATGAATTTTTGAGACCTTCTCACAGAGAGAAAAAAGCATTCGTTTGCAACGGAAGTGCTTGTATGTGTGCTGGAACTCAAGACAAATTAAAAGAAACTTTAAAAGAAAAACTTGGAGATGACAAAGTTGGAGAGATGTTTTGTTTAGGTCACTGCTATGAAAATAATGCATTCCACTATGATGGAGAAAATTATGCAGGAAAAGATATAGAAAAAATTGATCAAATTTTAAATGGAGAAGATATCAAACAAGATAAATTTTTCTCTAAAAGTTATGCTACTACAAGTTTTTTAATGGATGATAAACTTTTATCAACTGACCAATTTAAAGAACAATTAAATAAATTTTTAAAAGTAGACAAAAAAGAAATAATTAAATCACTACTAGACTCTAATCTTACAGGAAGAGGTGGCGCAGGATTTCCAACAGGTATGAAATGGGATTTCTGCAGTAAAGCAAAAGGTGAAAAAAAATATGTAATTTGTAATGCTGATGAAGGAGACTCCGGAGCTTTTTCAGACAGATATCTTTTAGAAGATCAGCCATTAAAAGTTATTTTTGGAATGGTGTTATGTGGATTGGTTATCGGAGGTGATGAAGGAGTATTATATATTAGAGGAGAATATCCAAAATCTATTGAGGCAATTAATGGATGTATCAACGAGCTAAAAAAATTAAACTTATTAGGTGAAAATATATTAGGAACTGATTTTTCTTTTGATCTTGGGATTTGCATTGGACAAGGAGCTTATATATGCGGTGAGGAAACAGCTCTAATTGCATCTATTGAAGGAAGACGTGCTGAAGTAGATGTGAGACCTCCGTTTCCAGTTACAGAAGGACTTTATAAAAAACCAACTGTTGTAAATAATGTTGAAACCTTAGCTGCAGCAACTGGTATTTTAATTAATGGTGCTGAAAAATTTTCATCAATTGGAAATAAAAAATCTGCTGGAACTAAGTTGGTATGTTTAGATAGCTTCTTTAATAATCCAGGTGTTTATGAGATTGATATGGGAACACCAATGAAAAAAATATTTAATGAAATTGGTGGAGGATACAAAGAGCCTGTTAAAGCATTTCAAGTTGGTGGTCCACTTGGAGGAGTAGTTCCTTTGAGTGAAATTGATAATCTAAATTTAGATTTCCAAGAATTTACTGCTAAAGGTTTTATGTTAGGTCATGCGAGTGTGGTTAGCATTCCTAAAGATTTTTCAATGTCAGAATATATTCATCACTTATTTGAGTTTTCTGCTGAAGAATCATGTGGAAAATGTTTTCCTGGAAGATTGGGTTCTTACAGAGGAAAGGAAATGTTTGACCAAGCTAAGAAAAAAACAGCTAAAATACCTCTTAAATTGTTAGAGGAATTGCTAGTTACAATGCAAAAAGGTTGTCTATGTGCATTGTGTGGAGCAATCCCTACTCCTATACAAAATATTCTAAAATACTTTGGTGATGAAATGAAAAATGATATGGTGAAAGATAATTAATGAGTTCTGAAAAAAGAAAAATCGCCTATATTGATGGAAAACCATACGAAATTGGTCCAAATCACACATCTATTTTAAAGTTTGTTAAAAGTTATGTAGGAGAAAAAAAAGTTCCTACTTTATGTGATGATCCTAATTTAGCACCATATGGTGCATGTAGAGTTTGCTCAGTTGAAGTGGCATTAGAGAAAGATGGTCCAACAAAAGTGGTTGCATCATGTCATACTCCTGTTGCTGAAAACCAACATATTTTTACTACAAACGATGCATTAACAAGTTTAAGAAAAAATATTGTTGAATTAGTTTTAACAGACCACCCAATGGAATGTGATACTTGTGAAGTTAATAATAATTGTGAACTTCAAACTGTTGCTAATGATTTAGGTATCTCAGATCACAGATATAACAGTCCCAAACAACATAAGGGAATTCCAAGAGATACTTCTCATGATTACATGAGAATGAACTTGGACAATTGTATCAATTGTGGAAGATGTGTTAGAGCTTGTGATGAAATCCAAGGTTCATTTGTTTTGACAATGAGTGGTAGAGGATTTGAGTCTAGAATTACAACTGATAACGACATGATGTTTGGTGATAGTTCATGTGTTTCATGTGGAGCATGTGCACATACTTGTCCAACTGATGCTATTTCCGATGTGTTCCAATCAAAATCTGCAGCTGTAGATAAAAAAGTTAGAACTACATGCTCATATTGTGGAGTTGGTTGTAACTTAGAAGCATCAATTAAAGATGATAAAGTTGTAGCAATTGATACACCAAAAGAAACTGAAGTTAATGCAGGACATACTTGTATCAAAGGTAGATATGCATTTAGTTTTTATGATCATCCGGATAGATTAAAATCACCATTGATTAAAAGAAATGGTAAATTTGAAGAAGCTTCATGGGATGAAGCATATGATTTTATCAAAAAAGAAATGAACAGAATTGTAAAAGACAATGGTCCAGATGCATTTGCAGGAATTTCATCTGCAAGATGTACTAATGAAGAAAACTATATATTTCAAAAAATGATTAGAGCAGCTGTTGGTACTAACAGTGTTGATTGTTGTGCACGTATTTGTCATTCACCTACAGCATGGGGAATGCAACAAACATTTGGAACAGGTGCAGCTACTAATTCTACAGAAGATATTTATCATGCAGATTGTTTTATAGTTATTGGAGCAAATCCAACTAATGCTCACCCTGTAACTGGTGCAAAAATAAAACAACAAGTAATGAAAGGTAAAAAGTTAATTGTCCTTGATCCTGTTACTACTGAGTTAGCTAAACTTGCAGATTATCATATTAAATTAAGACCAGGAACTAACGTTGCTGTATTAAATATGATGTTACATTTTATTATTAAAGCAAAACTATATAATGCAGATTTTGTTAGAGATAGAACTGAAGGATTTGACAATTTTCTTAAGGAAATTGAAAGACAAGACGTAGATCATTTAGCAAAAGTTGCTGGCGTTGATAAACAAATGGTTAAAGAAGCAGCCATAGCATATGCAACAGCTAAAAACTCAATGGAATTCCACGGATTAGGAGTTACTGAGCAAGAACAAGGCTCTAAAACAGTCATGCTAATTGCAGATCTTGCTATGATTACAGGAAATATTGGAAGAAAAGGAGTTGGCGTAAATCCACTTCGAGGTCAAAATAATGTTCAAGGAGCTGCAGATATGGGTTGTCAACCGCATCAAGGAGCTGGCTACTTTGAGGTTGCTGATGAAAAAAATCAAAAATTTTACACAGAAAAATATGGTGTAACTCATCCAACAAAACCAGGATTAAAAATTCCTCAAATGTTTGAAGCAGCAATTGATAAAGAATTAAAAGGTTTGTGGATTATTGGAGAAGATATTGTTCAAACAGATCCAAACAGTGCACATGTTGTTGAAGCAATGAATTCATTAGAGCTTTTAGTGGTTCAAGAAATATTTATGAGTGAAACAGCAAAACTAGCAACTGTTGTACTACCAGGAACTACTTTCTTAGAAAAAGATGGTACTTTTACAAATACAGAAAGAAGAATTCAAAGAGTGAACAGAGCAGTTCCACCATTACCAGGTACAAAACCTGATGGAGTAATTGTAACTGACATGATGCAAAAGCTAGGTTTTGATCAACCTACATATGATGCGGATAAAATGTTAAAAGAAATTGCAGATGTGGTTCCTTTCTTTAAAGGAGTTACAAGAGAAAGACTTGGTAAGCTTGGATTACAATGGCCAGTTCAAGAAGATGGAACAGATACACAAATTCTTCATACAGAAACATTTAAACTTGGAAAAGGAAGACTTAAAAACTTTGATTGGAAAGAATCTAGCGAGATTGAAGCTAATCAAAAGGAATATCCTTTGATTTTAACTACAAGTAGAGTTTTACAACACTACAATGCAGCAACAATGACAAGAAGAACTAAAAATATAAATATTGTTGATGAAGATGTGCTTTTAATACACCCTAAAGATGCTGCTGTTAGAGATATTAATACGGGTGATATTGGCAGACTTTATTCTGGTAGAGGTGAAGTTGCTCTAAAAGTTGAGGTTACTGATAAAGTTAAAGAGGGAATTGTGTTCACAACTTTTCATTTTCCTGAACATATGGTTAACATGGTTACTGGTCACGGAAAAGATGAGGAAACAATGTGTGCTGAATACAAAGTTTCATCTGTAGAAGTTCAAAAAATCTCAAACCAATTCAAAACAGAAGTTAAACCAAAAGAAAATCAAGCAGAAGTAAATTAATTAAAATGACCATCGGTTGGCATTTTGATAATACGTATTCAAAATTATCAAATACATTTAAAGAAGATATCAAACCTACTCCAGTTCATGATCCTGAGTTAGTTATTTTAAATGAACAATTAGCAGCAGATTTAAATTTAGATTTTTCAAAAATTAAAGATAAAGATTTATCTTTTTTATTTTCTGGAAATTCTCTACCTGAAGGAAGTAACACGATTGCTCAAGCGTATGCAGGTCATCAATTTGGGCATTTTACTATGCTAGGCGATGGAAGAGCTGTTCTATTAGGGGAGCATTTATCCAATAAAAACATACGTTTTGATATTCAATTTAAAGGTTCGGGAAGAACTTCATTTTCTAGAGGTGGAGATGGTCGTGCTGCATTAGGACCAATGCTTAGGGAATATATTATAAGTGAGGCTATTAACGCATTAAATATTCCTACAACTAGAAGCTTGGCTGTAGTTAAAACAGGTGAAAAAGTTGTTAGAGAAAATTTGTTAGAAGGAGCTATTTTAACAAGAGTTGCTTCAAGCCACATCCGTGTTGGAACCTTTCAATACATAGCTGCAAGACAAAATATTGAGGATCTTAAAACGTTAGTCGATTACACTATTGAAAGACATTATCCTCAAATTAAATCTTCAAAAACAAAGGCTTTAGATCTATTAAACCTAGTAATGAAAAAACAATGTCAGCTAGTAGTTGATTGGATGCGTGTAGGTTTTATTCATGGAGTAATGAATACAGATAATATGACAATATCTGGAGAAACAATTGATTATGGTCCATGTGCATTTATGGATCAATATCACCCTAAAACAGTTTTTAGTTCTATAGATAAATTGGGGAGATATGCATATTCTAATCAACCACCAATAACTAAATGGAATTTAACTAGATTTGCTGAATGTC
This sequence comes from Candidatus Pelagibacter sp., assembly GCA_028227525.1. The sequence goes on from JAOJAE010000012.1 coordinate 33,389, forward strand.
TCATTCCACTTATTGATAAAAATGAAGATACAGCAATTAAAATTGCAACTGATGTGATTGATAACTTTCAAAATATTTATGAGAAAAAATGGTTAAATATGATGAGAGATAAACTAGGTTTATTTGGTGAAGATAAAAACGATAGAAAATTAATTGATGATCTACTTAATTGGATGGAAAAAAATAAAATTGATTATACAAATATTTTTTGTCATTTAATGGATATCAAAATAGATAATAACACTTATAAAGATAAAACTTTTTTAACGTGGTTTGATGAATGGAAAAAAAGATCTCAATTAAATAATTCTTCTAAAAAAAAACAAATTGAATTAATGAAAAAAAATAATCCAATTGTTATTCCAAGAAATCATAAGGTAGAAGAAGCTTTAACTGAAGCAAACAATGGTAGTTTAGAGGGAATGAATAAGCTTAATGATATATTAAAAAATCCTTATTCTAATCAAGAAAATATAACAACCTATCAATTACCTTCAAAAAACACTGAATATCAAACATTTTGTGGTACTTGAGTCTTAAATGGAAAATGCATCCATCCAGTTACAATATATTTTAAGCCTGATTTTAATACTTCACCTTTATGAGCATGAGTCCATTCTGCAGGCCAGATTAAAGTTTTACCCTTCTCAGGTTTTATTTTCAAATTGAAATGTTCAAAATATGTTTCACCACCAATATCGACATCGTTTAAGTAGGTCATCCATGCAAATACTCTATGCATACTTTGAAGACTTCCTCTTTCACAATGCATAAGGTTATAATGCCCTCCAGGTTCATATTTTTGTATATTGAAGCTTGGAATATCTAAAGTTTTAAGATTATTTTTTAAAAAAGGCCACTGTATTTTGTAGTCTTGGTAACACTTATAAAGTTCTTCAATATAAATTTTTATATCTTTGAATTCATCTTCAATTAAATTGTTTGGGTCTATAGATATATCAACAGATTTTTTAGCCTT
>JAOJAE010000013.1 GCA_028227525.1 Candidatus Pelagibacter sp.
TTTAAAGATAAAATATCTTCAAATGATTAGAAATAGATACATTTCTACTTTACTGAATTTTACTAATGAACAAATAAATAAAGGTATAATTGAAACTGAAAAAATTTATCAATCTAATAAAATCAATTATTAAAATTTAAAGATAGATTAATTTGTTTTATTTTAAAAAAATAATTAAAGCATTCTTTTTAATAAATTATCACTAAAAAATAATCTATGAGTAATTACTGCAAGTATGTGAATTATAATTAGTGCTATCAATATATAGTTTGAAATAACATGAATATCATAAAACAATTCACCTAATTCAAAATTATCTTGAATTTTAATTTTTTTAAAAACGATCGTCAGCGTTTCACCATTAAATAATTTTTTAAAAATTCCCGATATTGTGATTGATAGAATTGTCACATATAGCAGGACATGATTTAACTTTGCCAAAAATTTTTGACCTTTAAAAACACTTGGCTCTAACTTGGGAGTCGGATTTAACAAATTATTAAGTAACCTTAAGATTACCAGGTAAAATATAGATAAACCAACTGCCACATGTATATCTTCTACAGTTAGTCTTTCAGGTCCAAAATCTAAATCTACTAAATAAAATCCAAGTGGAATTTGTATAAAAAGTAATATCGCACTTAACCAATGCAATGATTTGGAAATTAAACCATACTCTGTTAATGTGTTTTTAACATGCATTCTTTAATTAAACATATTGCAAAGAACATTGGTATTAGTTTGTTTTTAATAATTTCAATACTTATTGCCACACACGCACATTCTGAACAATCAGCTGAGGATATAATTAAAAATAGAAAAGCTTTATTTAGCAAAAACTATAGTACCGCTAAAAAAGTTCAATCACTCTCATCAAGTGGGGATTTTGATGGAGCAAAAAAATTAATGCTAGAAATGAGTGAAAATTACAAAACTTTATTAAAAATGTTTCCAGATAACACTAAAGAAGGATTTAAAACAGAAGTTACTCCTTTAGTATGGGAGGAAAAAGATAAGTTTAATTCTTTAATGGAAAAATCCTCTAATGATATGATTGAACTAGCATCAATTATTGAAAATTCTGATAATATTAGAGGAACATTAGGTAAGTTAATGTGGGGCAACTGCAAAGCTTGTCATTCGAAATATAGAGTAGAGCATTAATTTTTAATTAGTCCATATTTTGATAATTTGATGATTCCAATAAAAATTAAAGAACACTTGGATAATTATATTCATCAAGAAGTTTATGTGCAAATAGCCGTATTAAAAGGTAAGGAAAAAGTATCAACAAATGCTGCAATTAATAGTTATTTTAACTCAAATCATTTTAGAGATTTGTCTGAGGGTAGGCCTTATGATCATTTTATAGATGGATTGAATGATAAGTGTTTAATCAAATTAATAAATTCGCCTATGAAAGACAAAGAAACCAATGATGAAGTGATCATTGAACTTCAAAAAAAGTTAAAAGAGTTGAGTAATGATGAATTAGAAAATACTTTCTGGGAAATTGAGACTGGTGAATTTTTAAACAACGATCAAATTAAAGAGCTTGAACAAGAAAGAGATCAAATGATAAAAAGTTTAGATCTTAAGAATAAAAATAATGTTCATCAGGTTCTATTTAATTTTTGTAAAAAATATGAAGAATTATGCATCATCAAATATCCTGATGCGCCATTACCTTTAGAAATATTAAAATCAATTAATTAAATTTTTAAGGGTTCGCTCTTTAAGATAAGTCCTAAAGAGCTCCCTTATACAGCCTCTTCGGCTTTTAAATCCGTTTGGATTTTATTTGTTTGTTTTATGGATTGTTTCTTCAGCTAAGTGTCAGGTGGTGTAAGTTTTAACATAATGACCTCCTTGTTATAAAGGTAATTATTAATAAACTTATTTCAATTGATTTATTTACTTTAAAAGCAAATATACTTCTTGAATACAACCTGCTGCTTTAGTAGATTCCCGTTAATCTAATAAGTTCTTATTAAATTATTTTTTATCAATTAATTCACTAATAAAATTTTCGCCATAGCCATCATCTACAGCTTTTTGAAAATAATTTTTATTATCTTCTGCAATTTTTTCAGCTTCTGGAAAATCTTTTAATAGATCTTGAATGTAAGTTAAGTCTTTTACAGAATTAGTTGCTGTAAATTTAAATCCTTTTGAATCTCCTTTAAGCAAAGCATCAAAAACTCTAATAAGTGCAGCTGAATTTCCAGAGCCAAGTTTCGCTACATCAAATAATTTTTGTAAATCTAAATCAAATTTTTTAGCAGCTTTTGCCATATGATTTATTAATGCAGCATTACCCAGTGTTAAAAAATTGTTTAAAAGCTTTGATTTTGCACCCATTCCAACAGGACCAAAGTGAAAATAATTCTTACAAAAAAGTTTTAATGTTGGTTCTGCTAATTTAAAGTTATTATCTGTTGCCCCAACAATACCACCCAAGACACCTTCTTCTGCTTGAACAGGGCCACCCATTACAGGACATTCTACATAATTGATTTTATTAGATTGATAAATTTTTTCAGTTTCAATTGATCCTGTCTTGTTGTGAGTAGTGATATCAATGATTAACGTTTTTTCATCTAAAATAATTGAAAGTTTTGAAGCAATTTCTTTTGCAATAGGGGTATTAGTTACGCATTTAATCAAAACATTTAACTGTTTCTCCTTAAATTCTTCCAGACTTTTTACTTCTTTTGCACCTTTGCTTACAATTTTTTCTATTGGCTTTCTATTTTTGTTAGCGATTACAAATAAGTTATTACCTTTATCTAAAATATTTTTAGCTATTCCATAGCCCATGTAACCAACACCGATAAAGCCAATATTATTCATATAATGAAGTTTACATGATAATTTAATATGTATAAAGTTTATTTATGAAATACTTGTGTGCATTATGAGATTTATTAATAAGTCTTGTTGCCTCAACTGTTATTATCTACGCAATAAATATAGTCGCTGGTTTTGCTGGTGCTGATTATCAGTTTAGTCATGGTGAAGCTTTTGTTGTTTGGATTTTAATGGCAATACTAGTTAACAATTGTTTAAAAAGATAAATTATAGATTAAATTTTCTTTTTAAGTGTCTTAGTTTTCCTTCGGTGCTATCGTAGTCAATATAGCAGCCTTGTAAAAATCTATTACCTTCTTTTACTTCATAAGAAGTTCTTCCATGAAGTAATCTATAGTTATCCATCATCATTAAATCTTTTGGAGCAAGCTTAAATTCTATCCTATATTTTTTAGAGTTATACATTTCAGATAATTTCTTTCTTGCCTTGTAATATAAATCTAATTCATCTTTTTCTAGAATTGGTACATAATCTAAACGTGGGCTAAATCGAACTTGTTTAAATGTTTTGTCATCATTCAGTTTAATTAATTCAGACCAATCTTCCAAAACTACTTCCTTATCAATAAATTTAAATCTTACTTTTACTTCAGATAAAATTTTATAAAATTCTGGATTTTCTTTTTTTAAATCTTCTGTAACTGTAAAACCGTCTACCAATGTAGACAATCCACCTGTCACTTCACTTTCAATACAATGAAGTAGCTGTATACAGGGTACAGGGTTACGGTAAGGATTGTCAGTATGAGGTGATAAGCCTAGAGATGTATATGCAAGATCATTTGGATCTGGTTTAGATTTAACATCAAAATATTCACCAAAATTTGTTCTTCTGACACTACCTATTGAGTTTGCAAATTTAACAATAAAGTTATTTTCAGTTGGAATATTTTTGACGATTACAAAGCCATATTTGTAGAAAGAAACAAGCAAATCATACATTTCTTTACTATCAAAAAAGTTATCTTGGTATTCAAAGTTTTTTATATTCTCTAAAGTTGAATTCCATTTGATTTTAGGGATAGATTTTATAACCGTATCATCGTTAGAGAATTCTAAGGCAAGTTTATCAATGTCTAATTTAGATTTTACACCATCATTAAAGTCAATTTCTAGAAATTTTTCATTAATATTGGCTGCGTTAATTGATATTTCGCTACTTAAAGTTGTTGGATCAAACAGTCTCTGTTGAGTGCCTTTATCTAAAAATTCTTCACCATCAACTCTTTCTCTTAACCAAAAAGGGTGTATTTCTTTTTTGGTTAAACCACTGTTGAAGTAAACTTTATTTTCATCAAGTTCAATTTTCATAACTAGAATCTAGAATTATTTAAATTTTAACTTTATTCAACATAAATAAAATAGTAAGAGATTGATGTGGATCAATTTAATTTAAAAAACTACCCAATTTATGCAAATTTTTTAAATAAGTTAGCGAAAGATTTAACTAAGTTTTATTATAAGAAGTTAGACAAACCTTTTAAGATATCTAATAAGCTAAAAGGTAAGGGATATGATCCTGTAACAACTTCTGATAAAGCATTTGAAAAATTTATAAGATCTAAAATTTCTAAAAAATTTCCAAATCATCAAATTATAGGAGAAGAGTATGGTCACAAAAATACCAAAAGTAAATTTTCATGGGTAATTGACCCAATTGATGGAACCAGATCATATGTGGTGGGAAATCCAAGTTGGAGCAATCTAATTTCTCTAAATTACAATGGGGAACCTTATTTAGGATTAGCTAATTTTCCAAAAATGAAAAAATATTACTTAAATACAAGTAAAAATTCAGCATATGTTTTTGAAAATAATAAAAAAAGAAAACTTAAAGTTAATACTAAAGTAAATTTTGCAAATGCAAAGTTAGCTGCTGCATTTCATAATACTTTATCTTTAAAGCAACAATCAAAAATTAGTAAATTTATTAAACGTATGCAATTTCCATGTTTTGATGCACTTACGTATTGTCAGTTAGCTGAAGGTAGACTTGAGTTGGTTGCACAATGTGCAAACAAAATTTGGGATATTCATCCTATAATGCCAATAGTAAGAGCAAGCGGAGCAATAGTAACAACTTGGGACAATAAAAATCCTGTAGTTGGTGGAAATATTATTGTTTCAAATAATATTTCTAATCATAAAAAAGTGTTAAAATTATTAAAACCTGTTTCAAAATGATTCCTAAAAAAGCTCAAGAAATTTTAGATTTTTGGTTTAAAGAAACCCCATCTGAAAAGAGATTTAAGAAAGACGAAGTGTTTGATAAAATTATAAGAGATAAGTTTTTAAACGATTATGAACTTGCAAGTCAAAATGAATATGATGATTGGCAAGACCAACCAATGAGTGCTTTAGCATTAGTTATTCTTTTTGATCAATTTTCAAGAAACATGTTTAGAGATGATAAAAAAGCTTTTGCACAAGATCATAAAACAAGATTAATTGTTAATGATGCGGTTTACGCAGGTTATCTCGAGTCTATGAACGAAAATGAAAGATTTTTTATGATTTTACCACTTATTCATAGTGAAGAAATAACCGATCATGATATGGCCTATTATCTGCTTAACAAATATCTAAAAGAGTATGAGGAATATGTACAAATTAAAAAATTTTGGAAAGATCATACAAAAGCTATAAGACAATTTCATAGATACCCTCATAGAAATAAAATTCTTGGCAGAGAGTCTACTGAAGAAGAACTAGCTTTCTTAAACGGTCCTAATGCATCCTGGTAGCCGTGAATTTAAAATATATTTTTAAAATAATTGATGTAAAAGAGTGGCAAAAAGTTAAACAATCAGAGACTTATTTGGGGTCTTCTAAAGATATAGAAGATGGCTATATTCATTTTTCAGGAGAAGACCAGGTTAAAGGAACTCTTGAAAAGTATTACTCAAAACAAGAAAATCTAGTTTTACTAAAGGTTGAAACATTAAAATTGGATCATCTAATTTGGGAACAAGCATCAGATGGTAATATGTTTCCTCATTTATACTCTTCATTAGATTTATCTAATATTGTGGATGAATTTGAGATTAATTTATCTGACAAAGGCATTCACGAACTGCCAGATAATTTTAATTAGTTTAATCTGCTAATAGTGTTTAGTTAAAATAAAACACATCATAGAGTATCATATTCAATCATAAATTGTAAATAATATTTATTAAAATAGACACCAGCTTTGATTAGTAGTTAAATTTCTTAATGGCTATTAAAAGAAAAAAAGTAGCAAAAAAAAAGACTAATAAGAAAAAAACTAAATTAGTCAAAGTATCTAAAAAAATATCAAAAACTAAGAAGAAAGTTGCAAAAAAAAAGTCAGCAACAAATAAACCTTCTAAAGTTTTTAAAAAAAAAAATAAGATTAATAATAAAAAAAACAGAGAGGTAACAAATATGAGTACAGAAACAGTTAAAAGTGGAGTATCTGCTTCGTTGGACACATCTCATCTTAAAGTACCGTTTCCATTTAAATCAAAATATGGAAATTACATTGGTGGAAAATTCGTAGAACCTAAATCAGGAAAATACTTTGATAATGTGAGTCCAATTAATAATGAAGTTATATGTCAAATGGCTAGATCAGATGCAAAAGATGTTGATGCAGCTTTAGATGCTGCTCATGAAGCATTTAAAGAATGGGGCAAAACTGACATTACTACAAGATCAAACATAATGAACAAGATTGCAGATGTTTTGGAAAAAAACCTTGATCTTTTAGCTGCAGCAGAATGTTTAGATAATGGTAAACCAATTAGAGAATGTATGGCTGCTGACTTACCTTTGGTTATTGATCATTGGAGATATTTTGCAGGTGTTATTAGAGCAGAAGAAGGATCGGTTGCTGAAATCAGTAACTCACAATATTCTTATAATATACCTGAACCTCTAGGTGTTGTTGGTCAGATAGTTCCATGGAACTTCCCACTATTGATGGCTACTTGGAAATTAGCTCCAGCTTTAGCTGCAGGAAACTGTTCGGTTCTAAAACCAGCTGAACAAACTCCAGCATCTATTATGCTTATGATGGAACTAATTGGTGATTTATTACCACCGGGTGTAGTAAATATTGTTAGTGGATTTGGTCTTGAAGCAGGTAAGCCGTTAGCTTCTTCTGACCGAATAGCTAAAATTGCATTTACAGGTGAAACAACAACTGGACGTTTGATTATGCAGTATGCTGCGCAAAACTTAATTCCTATTACTTTAGAGTTAGGTGGAAAATCTCCAAACGTTTTCTTTGAAGACATCATGGATAAAGATGATGCTTTTTTAGATAAGTGTGTTGAAGGATTTGTAATGTTCAACTTAAACCAAGGTGAAGTATGTACTTGTCCAAGTAGAGCTTTAGTTCAAGAATCAATCTATGATAAATTCATGGAAAAGGTAATAGCAAGAACAAAAGCTGTAGTTCAAGACAACCCTTTAAAAATGGAAACTATGATTGGTGCTCAAGCATCTGTAGAACAAATGGAAAAAATAAAATCTTATCTAGACTTGGGTAAGAAAGAAGGTGCCAAAGTTCTATGTGGTGGAGATGTTGCTAAATTAAATAGTGGTTTGGAAAATGGAAATTATATCCAACCTACTATTTTTGAAGGTGACAATAGTATGAGAATCTTCCAAGAAGAAATTTTTGGTCCTGTAGTTTCTGTTACTAAGTTCAAAGATGAAGCGCATGCATTAGAGATTGCTAATGATACACTTTATGGACTTGGTGCCGGTGTTTGGACTAGAAATGGTAATATTGCCTACAGAATGGGTAGAGGGATACAAGCAGGTATTGTTTGGACAAACTGTTACCATGCTTATCCAGCTCACTCACCATTTGGTGGTTACAAACAATCTGGTGTTGGAAGAGAAACTCATAAAATGATGCTAAATCACTATAGACAAAACAAAAATCTACATGTGTCTTACGCAGAAAATAAATTAGGTTTCTTTTAATAGATAAATTATAATGGCCCGTATTAAATTACGGGCCATATTAAATATGAAAGTTTCAGCAACACCTACAGCACTTGAGTTAATTGAAGATCTAAAAAAAACTCATGGTAAAGATTTATTATTCCATCAATCAGGTGGATGTTGTGATGGAAGTGCGCCAATGTGTTATCCTGCTAACGAATATATGGTTGGCGATAAAGATGTTCTTGTCGGAGAAATAGGTGGCATACCTTTTTATATTAGTAAAACTCAACATGAAGCTTGGAAAAATACAGATTTAATAATTGATTGTATTAAAGGTATGGGTGGAATGTTTTCTCTAGATAATGGAACTGGAAGAAGGTTTCTAACAAGATCTGAAATCTGTGTGCCAGAAAATTCAACAATAAATTAATTAAGTTTTCCTAAGTAATTTACCATCACTACTCCAACAATAATTAAAATAATTCCAATAGTTCCATAAATATTAGGAATTTGATTATATTTAAGCATTGCAAATAAAACGACACCCGTAACTGTTAATCCGCTATAAGTGGAGTAGGCAAATCCAACCGGTAGTGCTGACATTGCTTTTGAAATAGAAAACATTGTAATGCACATAAACAAAATACATAAAATTGATGGTGTTAATTTAGTAAAACCATCAGATATTTTTGCAAAGCTATTTGAAGCTATGCCAAATGAAATTCCAAGTGCTAAAAATAAATATCCAAATAATGGTTTCATTTAATTATTTCCTAAAAGATTTACCATTAGAACGCCAATTATAATAAATACTAATCCAATTATTGAATATAAATTTGGCATTTGATCAAATCTAAATATTCCAACAACTACAGTTGCAATAATGGTTAAGCCTGCAAATGATGCATAAGTTATTCCCATTGGAATATTTTTCATCACTATTGAAAGCGCATACATACATGCAACAATTGTAATGCCAGTAATGATACTTGGAAAGAGAAGGGTAAAACCTTCAGCACTTTTTGCAAAACTATTTGAAGTTACTCCAAGCAAAACTGCTAGGATGAGGAAAGTATATGAAGAAGCGAGACTCATTTAATAATCTTAAATGAAATCTCGCAAAATATATATAATTATTTAGGTATCTTGGTTGCACCGGTTTCAAGAGAAATGATTTTTCCATCTTGATACTTAAAGACAGCCATTACTGCTTCAGTATTTCCATCATTAAAACTAACAAATGCATGTTCAACACCGATTTCATCATTTTCAAAAAGAATTCTTATTTTGTCTCTTTTGATGTCACCACTCATTGCCCATTTGATTACATCTGCTTTTCCTAAGACATTACCTGATGCATGCATAGTAAACTTATAATCATCATGTAAAATTTCATTCATTGCAGCTTCGTCTTTAGCTTCCATAGCTGCATTATACTTTGCTAATATTGACATATTTGTTATCCTTTATATTGTTCTAGGAGATCATCTCCCATTGGAGTTGTAACTGAATTAGCTAAATCAACACCAGCAGCAGCTCTTTCTTTATGAAGCTCATCATCAGCCTTAAAACCTTCAAGACCTTCCATGGTATCAAATCTAATTATTGCAGTGATTTTAGCTTCATTGCCTTTTTCAGATCCGGCATAAAGAAATGTCATTCCATATTTTTTGATTTTTTCTGAATTGTTGTGAACCATTGCTTTCCATTTAGCAAAAGTTTCAATTGGTCCTTCTATTTTTACTATCATTTTTTCTCTTTCTTTTTTTTATTATTAACCTTCTTTAACTTTAGTTAAATCGTAAATAGTATAACTATCCATCACTTCGTCCATAACTGGTTTTGATACTTCAGTACCTTCAATAAACTTGTGTAAAGCAGCTTCATCAGTACAAAATATTTTAAACATCACTGCACTTTTATCAGGGGTTACTGATGCAACAGTTTTTTCGACAACAGCAACTTTTTCTCTTTCAGCTAATCCTTCTGGAGATTGCATAAATCCCATAAACTTTTCAAATTTACCTTCTCCTTCTTTAAATTTAGCCACTACTAACATTTCTTTTTCCATTGTTTTCTCCTTTAGTTTTTTTTTATTAATATAAAGTTTGCACTACTTTATTTACTCTTTCTTTGCCATTAGGGATCAATCCTTCTAAAAAAGCATGACACTCATTTGTTTTTGCTTTGTCATATTTTGAACCATAATATTTATCTACTGCTTTATTTACTCCTTCGTCCCAATTTGTTTCGGGAATTCCTGTTTCTAAAGCATAGGCTTTTAAAACTTTTACTGAAGCCATAGATTTTTCTTTCATACTATATTCAAAAGTTTCTCCAGCTGGCAAAAAGTAATTTGCCATGTAGAGCCCACTACAATCCCAAGCTTTAGATTTATCTGAATCATTCATTTCCGCGTAAGCAGTTAATGAAAAAAAAATACTAATAATTGTTAATATTATTTTGATCATTTTTGATATCCTTTTGTTTATTTCGCGTTAAAATCTATAATATCATCTGTACACTCAACAAATTTATGAGGTTCATAGAAATCGTTCATAGACTCTAATTGTTTATTAATTGCATCTGGGTCATTACCTTTCCACCAACAAAACATTGTTAAGTTATCACCTGGTGTGTTCCAGCTCATTTGACACTTTGCATTGTCACTTGTCATTGCTTTGGTCATATCTTCCATCGACATTGAACCTGTAACTTCCATCATTTTAGCTTTCGCTTCTTTTGATTTAAAAGTGTGTGTTACTATGTAGTTTTTCATGTGTTATTTCCTTTTTGTTTATTTTTTCATTGAGTTGAAAGCAGTTAAAGTATCATCGTAAGTTGTCATAGCAGATATCTTACCATCATCTGTGACTTCAAAATAATGTCCAAAAATTGTATCCATACCTGTTGCTTTTCCACTACATCTTACAAATACTTTGTTACCTTCACTAATCATATCAATAGGTGTTACTTGAAAGTTTTCCCACATTGCTGGAATTTTTGAAAACCTTTCCATCATAGCTTGTTTGCCATTATGCACTCCTGATAATGGATGTTTGCCTGGTACACCAGGATGAGTCCACACACAATCATCATGAATAACTTCATTAAAAAATGTTTCCATGTCTCCTTTGCTAAAACAATCGTACCCTTTACTTACTGTACCTTTTGCATTCATTTTTTATCTCCTTTGTTAATTATTCAATTGTTGCTATTATTTTTTTCATTTTATTTTTCTTTCATTAGTTAGAACAAACAATCATTATGCTTGTTTCTTGTTTGTGACCTGAGTTTTTAATTGCTTCTTGATTTTCAGGTTGTTGCATAAACTTTTGCATCGTATCTGCTTTTGGAGTTTCCATTACAATATGAACCTTATTTGGATTATCTATTTCGTTTCCAACATAGATTGTTTTAATACTAGCTTTTTCTCTTGCTTCAGCGTGATTATCAAAACCATTTTTCCAGTGAGCCCAATCATTTACTTCAAAGCTTCCAACTATTTTAACCATGTTATCTCCTTTTTGATTTTTAAGTTTATTCGCTAAAGATCACTCTGATTTCATCTTTAATAGTTCCTTCTACAGCAACTTTCTTTAATTGTTTTTGAAGACTTTGATATTTTTTATCAGCTGACATTTTTGCATCTTGTTCAAAATTACTATCTTCAAACATTGTACCAATTAGAGTTTCTCTAATTGTTCTTGGATCACCACCAATTTGAAAAGAAAAATAAATTTGGTGTTTAGGATAATATTTTTTTCTAACTTTTGCTAAACCTTGACCAATCTCCATAGCTTTACCTAGCATGTCGTCTTTAACTCTCATCGTTCTTGTATAAATTGCTTGCATCGTTCTTCTCCTTATTTAGATTTATTATAATTAAAATGTTACAATTTAGTTAAATGGCTAATAAGAGTTAAATTGTAGCAACAGTAATGTTTTAAATGCATACCCCTTTATTTATTAATAGTTTTTTTCAACCTTAAAGAGAGTGAGACCAAATTGTACAAATATTTTTTTGTTCAATTTTGTTTGTTTTGTTATGGTTAGTTATGATTGAAAAATTTAATGGATTTTTTTATTTAATAATTTTCATAATCCACTTTGTTGGTTTTGGTGCTTACGCTTATCAAATGATAATTGGAAACCAAAAGTTTAGAGCAAAATTTGAAATTGATGAGACTGCAGCAACCATCATGAGAATGGCTGGAGCAATATTTTTTGGATCATTTTTAATGGCTCTTTATATTATGTTTGTAAGACCAAATGGTGTTGAAGGAACATGGGCATTCTTTAATCTAATTTTTGTTCAAAATATTTGCGTCTTAATTGTAAACACCTATTCACTTAAGATTGATAAAACAGGCGTTAAGAACGATTCTAATGAAGCTATCATCGCACCATTAGTTTTCACAATTTTAAGTGCAGTTCTTATTTTTGGATTGTCTGATAAAATCTATATTTAAAGCCAATTAGGGAAGGGCAAACCTTTATCTTCAAGGAATTTTTTATTAAACATTTTTGTAGAGTATTTATCACTTCTATCACAAAGGATAGTTACAATTGTTTTTCCAGGTCCTAATTCTTTACCAAGTCTAATAGCGCCAGCTATATTAATTCCACAGCTAGTACCAAGGCTTAATCCCTCATTTTGAATTAAATCATAAAGAATAGGTAGAGCTTCATGGTCATCAATTGAATAAGCATCATCAATTTTAGCTTCTCCAAAGTTTTTAGTTACCCTACTAGATCCAATTCCCTCAGTAATTGACCCACCTTCAGATTTTAACTCTCCATTCTTTATATAGTTGTAAAGAGCAGATCCTTTAGGGTCTGATAGATATATTTTAATATCTTTATTCTTTTCTTTAAGAGCATTACTTACACCTGAAATTGTTCCACCTGTTCCAGATGAACATACAAAACCATCAACTTTACCATCTGTTTGCTTCCAAATTTCTTGTCCAGTTCCTTCATAATGACCTTTTGCATTAGCAGTGTTATCAAACTGGTTAGCCCAGATAACTCCATTATTATTTGATGGTCTAAGCTCATCAGCAAGTCTTGCTGCAATTTTTACAAAGTTGTTGTCATCTTTGTAAGGTTTTGGTGCAACCAATCTTAGTTCTGCGCCTAAATTTTTAAGTAGATCTTTTTTTTCTTGAGTTTGATTATCATTCATTACGATAATTGTTTTGTATCCTAAAGAATTTCCTAAGAGCCCTAATCCAATTCCAGTATTGCCAGCTGTACCTTCAACAACAGTTCCACCTTTTGAAATTAATTTTTTTTCTTGAGCATCTTTAATTAGTGCTAACGCTGCTCTGTCTTTAACTGATCCACCTGGATTTAAAAATTCTGCCTTACCATAAATATTACATCCTGTAATTTCTGATGCAGCTCTTAGTTTTATTAAAGGGGTGTTACCAATCCCTGAAATAAAATCATTTTGTATATTGCTCATTAATCTGATTTTGTATCACTGTCTGGTGTAATACCATAAGGCTTGAATTCACTGTCAGCTAAACCTACATTTTTAGCAGGGATACCAACCATTACTGCTTTTTCTGGAACATCTTTTGTGATCACTGCGTTAGCACCAATCTTTGCACATCTTCCAACAGTAACAGGTCCTAATACTTGCGCACCTGATCCAATTACTACTTCATCTTCAATAGTTGGATGTCTCTTTATATTACGTTGATCATTTGAATTTATACTTGGTGCAATCCCACCTAATGTTGCCATATGATAGATAGTAACATTATCTCCAATGTCAGATGTTTCTCCGATCACAACACCCATACCGTGATCAATGAATAAATTTTTTCCAATTTTTGCTCCTGGGTGAATTTCAATACCAGTTAAGAATCTTGAAAACTGAGAAATGATTCTTGCAATCAAATCAAATTTTGCAACGCTAAAAAAATTAGCAATTCTATGAAAGAATACCGCCTTAACACCCGGGTAAGTTAATACTAAACTTAGCTTAGATTTTGCCGCAGGATCTCTGTCAATTATAGATTGTAAGAAGCTATTCATGTTATTTTGTTCTCTTGATAAACAATTAGTCATCATATAGTTATTAATTTTTGAATTTAAAGGAGAATTATGTACAAAAACACAAACTGTTTTCATTTGGCTGTACCATGTGGAGATTTAGAGACTGCAAAAAAATTTTATAATGAAGCATTAGGATGTAGATTAGATAACTCTGCACAAGAGTGGGCTGATGTTGATTTTTGGGGAAATGAATTAACTCTTCATGCAAGTGATCATAAATTAGATAGTGAAAGACATGACGTTGATATGGGAAATGTTTCTGTCCCACACTTTGGTGTTCATTTATCTAGAAAAGATTTTGATGCTCTTAAACAAAGATTAAAAGATAATGGTACTAAATATTATGACGAACCTTATTTAAGATTTAAAGGTACTAAATATGAGCAGGAAACTTTTTTTGTAAAAGATCCTAACGAAAACATTTTAGAAATTAAAACTCTTACTAGTAATCCTGAATAACTATTAAATGACAAAAAAAGTAGCTGCATACAGTGAAATTTTATATCATTTAATAAATTTTCGAACTGAACAATTCCAACAATTAAAAAAAATGATAGGAATTGATTACGATTCCTTCATGATACTATCTGTTATGGGGGCCCATTATTTAAAACATAATAATAAGTTAGGATCTGATTGGGATGCTGTATGGGAAGATGTAAGAACATCAAAAATAGATGAGTTTTACACAGCAAGAAAATTAACAATTTATGCTGTATCAAATATGTTAAATTTACCAAGAGAAACCGTTAGAAGAAAAATAGAAATTTTAAAAAAAAAAAAATTAATAAATCATTCAACTACAATAGGTCTTTTGCCAACAAATAAAACTGAAGACCTAATGAAACCTTTTGCTGAAATTGAATTAAAAACTCTTTCAAAATTTCTAAAAAGTCTAAAAAAAAATGGTACATTAGACGCAGTTCTAAATTTTAAGGATTAATAATAGTTCTAAAACCCATTTTGGGTTTATAAAACCTAAATTAGGTTTTTTTTTAATATCAATTATTTTTTATTTTTATATTTTATTTGTGATGAAATTTATAAAAATATTTTTAACATCACTCTGTTTAATCATCACAACTGTGGCTAATGCAGATGTAGCATCTCAAGCTTTAAATAAAGTATCTGAAAAAATATCAAATTTGATACCTGGTGAAGGAATTACTGAAGTATCTTTAGATTATAATGATGGTGATGAGGACCAGCTTAATTTCTCAATATTAGGGGTGAGAGATATTGAAGCCACAGATAATTCTAATTTTTTTACTCAATTTAGTTTGATGAACCAGGAAATAAACAGTTCTGGAAGAATTATTGGAAACATAGGCTTAGGTTATAGAAAACTATCTGAAGATAAAAATTTTATGTTTGGCGCAAATACTTTCTACGATAGAGATTTAACAGAGGGTCAAGACAGATTAGGCCTTGGTATTGAAGCTAAAGGTTCAATTTTAGATTTAACTGCAAATAGCTATACAAAAATTTCAAACTCTGAAGTTGTTAATGGTGATAGAGAGCAAGTTTTATCAGGTTGGGATTTTAATTTAACATCTCAAATTCCAAGAGCACCGTGGGCTAGAATTAATTATAATGGTTATAAATGGGAAGCTGAAAAAGGATCTTCTGATCAAAAAGGTAATATTTATTCTCTAGAACTAGATGTAACAAACTCAGTAGAAGTTGTTGCAAGTTTAGACAAATCCTCACTAAATGGTGTGGATGATGAAACTTCTTTAGGTATTAATTATATTTATCCACCAAAAGAAAAATCTATGGTGATGTCTGACGGCTTATCAAATGACATGTTTGAAAAAAGTAACATGGAACAAAAATTAAAAGAAAAAGTTAGAAGAAGAAATAAATTAGTAATGGAAATACAGGGTTCAGTAATTGTAACAAAACAATAAATTATTATGAAAAAATTATTATTTAAATTGTTAATTATACTATCTTTTACATCTTTAAATTCTATTTCAGCTTATTCTGCTGTAGCAACTGGATTAGCCACTACTTACAAGCTTACTATTACTAAAATGGAACTTTGCGAAACAGGTAGTACAGCTGCTAATTGCTTAAATCCAGTTACTGTAAGTTTACCAGGAATTGGAACGGCCCTTGATATCGCAGCAGTTACAGCCGGAGAAACAGCTGGAACAATTGGAAATTTTGGATTAGCTACACCAGGAACTGCTTACACATACATTCAAACTACAATGAGCAGAGCAATTGTAGTTGCTGGAACGGTTGGTGATTGTACAACAAAAGCAGACAAGAATGGAACTGCAGCAACTAATGTTGCAAATGCTACGGGCTCTGCAACTGGTAAAACTAGTGGAACTCCTGCAGAAGTTACAGTTTATGTTCCCGCATTAAATGCTGCTCAAACCTCAAATGGTTACCCGCAATTAAATAGTGTTGCTGATGCAGATGGATCTGATCCAGCAGCTTCTAACGTTGTATCCGCATCTCACTCACATTTTCAATTTAGAGACGCTTTGACAGCACCATTTATTCTAGATCCGTCAGCAATACCGACTGTTACAATGGCTTTTAGTACCGCACAAGCTTTGAAAAATATAAATACAGGTTCAAGTAATTGTGGTGATAGCGACAAAGTATTTCAAGCTGCTCCTCCTTTAGCAACAATTACTATTCAAGGTCAGTAAAATTTTTGTTTAAATCTTTATCATTAATTCTAATAGTTTTTTTATTTTCTATATCAAATTCTTTATCAGCTAAGGGTATTAAAGATTTTGAAAAAATAGATTTATCTAAAGATCAAAAGCCTGGAAGATTTTTTGAAGATCAACCTGATGTAACTGACGAACATCAAATTCATTTTATATATTTATTACCTGCAGATGCTGATGACAGAGAGCTAGATATCAATGGTAAAATGCAGGATATTTTGGAAAAAGCTAATGATGCAATGTTTGAGGCTACTAAAGCAAACAAAGGTTCAGGTGGCGAGGGTAAAAAATTTAGATATGATTATAGAAAAGATGGAAAACTAGATATCACTTTTATTAGAACGAGTAAGAGCTGGAAAGAATTAAAAGATAACAGCGTTAATACTCAAATGGGTCATTATTTTCACCAATTTGGTGGTTTCACAAATAAGAAGAAAACATATTTTTTATGGACCGATGTTAATGCTGGAAATCATGGTGGAGATGCTGGCGTTGGAATAGGTGGCATTTTTGTCAGAAGCAATGGTCATAATAATGAAGAAAGATTAACACAGATTAATATACATGAATTGTTTCATACTCAGCTAATGGGAATAAGATGTATTAAAGGTATGAAAAAAATTCACTACTCCGATCATTATAACGGTGGCACTGATCATATGCTAAGTGTCGGCTTTAAATTAAATAGAAATTTGTATACTCATGATATTGAAGGGTGCCCTCAGTTAATTGATAGTGTTTATCTAACTCCAATATCAAAAGATCCTTACAATCCGTATGAAATTATGTGTGAAAGAAATCTTGGAAAGTACACACATCCAAAGCTAGTTAAGATTATGGCTAAAGCTGAAAAATCTAACAAGTGGTACAAGAATAGAATTGGACCAACTTGTAATTGGAGAAACTGGACTAATAAGTTTGACTGGTTTGGACCAATGAATTAATTATTGATAATCAACCTTTTAAGTAATAGCCTACAAAAATCATGGCTGTTAACTATAAATCAATCGCAAAAAAATTAAAGTTTGAAGGAAGAGCTTTTATCAATGGCAAATATGTAAATGCTATTGATGGTAAAAAGTTTGATACAATAAATCCTGCAACAGGTGAAAAGCTTTGTGCTGTTGCAAAATGTAATCATAAAGATGTTGATCTTGCAGTAAAAGTTTCAAGAAAATCTTTTAATAGTGGTGTTTGGTCAAGATGTTCGCCAGAACACAGAAAAGAAGTATTATTAAAATTTGCCGAATTACTTCGAAAACATGGGGATGAAAACTCAGTCTTAGAATGTGTTGATACAGGAAAATTAGTTACAGATTGTATTAATGAAGTTGCAAATGATGCCCCAATGCATTTTCAGTGGTATGGAGAATTAATCGATAAAGTATTTGGTAAAGTTGGTCCAACCGAACCATCGATTACAAGTTTAATTGTTAAAGAACCAATAGGTGTTGTTGCTGGAATTGTTCCCTGGAACTTTCCTTTAATGATGGCTGTTTGGAAAATGGCACCTGCATTAGCTGCTGGTTGCTCTGTAATTATTAAACCAGCTGAAGATACCCCTCTTACTGCAATTAGAGTTGCTCAAATTGGAAAAGAGGCTGGAATTCCAGATGGAGTTTTAAATGTTTTACCAGGTTATGGTGATGTTGGAGAAGCACTTGGTCGTCATAAGGATGTTGATGCAGTTTCTTTTACAGGTTCAACTGAAGTAGGTGGATACTTTTTAAAGTACTCAAGTGAAAGTAATTTAAAACCTGTAGCACTTGAGATGGGTGGAAAAAGTCCATTTATAGTTTTAGAAGATGCAAAAATTAATGATGATTTAATAGATAATGCCATAAATTCTGCATTTTGGAATGGTGGACAAAACTGTTCTGCAAATATGAGACAGATTATTCATTCAAAAGTTAAAGATGAATTTTTAGATAAAGTTATTAAAAAAGTTAAAAAATTAAAAGTCGGTGATCCTTTAGATTTAAAATCTAATATGGGATCTATGATTTCAAAAGGGCATTTACAAACAGTTGATGGATATATTCAAAAAGGAATTGATGAAGGTGCAAAACTTTTATCTGGTGGCGTATCTAACAATAATCAAAAAGGCTTTTATGCAAAACCTACTTTGTTTGATGGATTAAAAGAAAAGATGACTATTGCTAAAGAAGAAATTTTTGGACCTGTTCTTGGAGTATTAACAGTTAAAAGTGATGAAGAAGCTTTAAAAGTTGCTAGCAATTCAAAATATGGTTTGCACGCCAGTGTTTTTACTCAAGACATAAATAGAGCATTTCATTTAGCAAAAAGTTTACCTTGCGGCACGGTTTCAGTTAACACTTTTTCTGAAGGAGATATTAAAACTCCTTTTGGAGGTTATAAACAATCTGGTTCATTATCTAGAGATCAAGGAACAGAGGCATTAAACTCTTTTCTTCAAACAAAAACTATTTGGATTAGTCATAATTAATTGTGATAATTTAGTAAAATACAATAGAGTTATATATACTTTTTATATCTTTATTTCCTTTGACACACTTTATTCATTCGCGTTAGACTAAATTTTTAAATTAATAGGAGAGAGAAAATGAGAATAATTAAAACTACGCTTGTAGCTGGATTAATTTCACTTTTTGCAACTTTTTCAACATTTGCTGAGAAAGTAAAAATTGGAGATCCAGGTTGGACAGGTGCAACAGCAATTGCTAATTTATTAGCTGCAGTTGTTATTGATAAAATGGGTGGAGAAGCAGAGCTTGTTCCTGGTAACAATACTGCAATCTACGGTGCAATCGACAGAAGTAAAGGTGAAATCGAAGTTCACCCTGATATCTGGCTACCAAACCAACAAGCTTATACAAATGATTTAGTTCCAAAAGGAACTTTGAAATTAAGCAGCAAACCATATGAAGGAAACCAAGGTTATTGTGTTTCTCAACAGTTTGCAAAAAAAATGAATATTACTGCAATTGAAGATTTAGGAAGACCAGAAGTTGTTAAAGCTATGGATAGTGATGGCAATGGTAAAGGTGAATTCTGGATTGGTGCAGATGGTTGGGCTTCAGCAAATGTTAACCAAGTTAAATTAAGAGACTATGGTTTATATGATGCTGGTATTGAGCCAATCAGAGCAGCTGAAGCAGTTAAAAATGCAAGAGTTCTTGACTCTATTAAAAAAGGGGAAGGGTATGCATTCTATTGTTACAAACCACATGCAATTTGGGGAATGGCTGATGTAGTTATGTTGGAAGAGCCAAAATTCGATCCAGCTAAATACAAAATGGTTCAACCTAAAGAAGATGCTGACTGGTACAAAAAATCTTACGTTGCTTCGAAAGATGCACTTAAACAAATTCAAATTGGTTGGGGTACTTCTTTAGAAAGTAAATCTCCAGCTATCGTTGAATTCTTTAAGAACTTTCAACTAACAGCAGACGATGTATCGGCTATGGCTTATGCAATTTCAGTTGAGAAAAAACAACCAGCTGATGTAGCAAGAGCTTGGATGGATGCTAACAAATCAACAGTTGATGGTTGGTTAGGTCTTTAATCTAAAATAAATTATCTATACTCGGCAATATTATATTGCCGAGTATATCTTCCTTTAATAAAAGAGAGCTAAATGGATTCATCTGGATCAGCAATTAAAATTGAGAATGTTTGGAAAGTGTTTGGTAACACTTCACCAGAGGCTTTAGATGCAATTCAAAATCAAAAAATTTCAAAAACTGAAGCTTTAGAAAAATATAATTCAGTCATTGGTGTCTCTGATGTTTCATTTGACGTTAAGCAAGGAGAAATTTTTTGCGTAATGGGCCTTTCAGGCAGTGGTAAATCAACTCTAGTAAGACATATAAATAGATTGTTAGAACCAACATCAGGAAAAATTTTAATTAATGGTCAAGATGTAATGACTCTTGATAGAGATAATTTACAAGAATTAAGAAATAAAAAAATTGGAATGGTTTTTCAAAATTTTGCTTTAATGCCACATAGATCAGTGGTGGATAATATTGCAATGCCACTCGAAATTAGAGGGATTAGTAAAAATGATAGATTGGATGCAGCTAATAAAATTTTAGAAATTGTAGAACTACAAGGTTGGGGTAACAAATTTGCACACGAGTTATCTGGAGGGATGCAACAAAGAGTAGGACTTGCAAGAGCTTTAGCAGCTGACCCTGATTTTTTATTAATGGATGAACCTTTTAGTGCATTGGATCCATTAATTAGAAGACAACTTCAATCTGAATTTATTAAACTTTCTAAACAAATGAAAAAAACTACAGTTTTTATTACTCACGATTTAGATGAAGCTGTAAGAGTTGGTCATCGAATTGCAATAATGAGAGATGGAAAAGTTATTCAAGTTGGAACACCTGAAGAAATTGTAGTTAATCCAGCTGATGATTATGTTGCGGATTTTGTAAAAGGAATTTCTAGGTTAAAAGTAGTTCAAGCAAAATCGATTATGCAATCAATTGAAAAGTTTGAGAATAAAAATGGTAAATTATCCAATGATTTAGAAATAGTTAAAGAAGACGATTTATTAAGCAAATTAATTGAGACTTCGGCCTCAAAAGACAAGCCAGTAATTGTTCATAAT
Organism: Candidatus Pelagibacter sp.; assembly: GCA_028227525.1. The sequence goes on from JAOJAE010000013.1 coordinate 21,160, forward strand.
TCTCAAAGTCAAATAGTTGGTGTTATTTCACAAGCAGATCTTTTAAAAGCAGTTATTGAAGGAGGGGATGGTGAGTAAAGAAATTAACAACCCATCTAGATCAGAATTAATAACTGATTTTGTAAAAACGAACCCAAATTATTACATTGATCAATTTCAGAAAATAGGTAGCAAACCTACTTTTTCTTTTTCATTCAATCTGTATGCTGCAATTTTAGGACCAATTTGGTTTGGAATGAGAAATATTTGGAATTGGGCTTTAACTTTTCTAATTATAGAAACTTTTTCAGTTGTTCAAATTATAAGAGGTTTATTTGGGAATATAACCAAAGATGCAGTTCAAAAAATTGAACAAGTACAATCTACTATTGCTTTTAGAAACAAACAATTAGAAGCAGCGATAACAAATAATCCAGATAAAGTTGATGTCTATAAGAGAAATATCAAATCATTAGAAGATGCTATGCAAGGTTATATCGATGAAGTTAGTAGAATTGAAGCATCAGCTATTTGGATAACAATCTTTGGTATAGTTTTATTAATTTCAATAAAAATAGTTCAGGGAGTTCTTGCAAACTCTAAATTAGAAAAAAGATATTCAGAGTGGCTATCTGACAAAACAATAAGTCCTGGCATGCAAACAAAAAACTATATTTTAAGTACAGTTTTTACTTCTGTGATAATGTTTTTCTCAGTAGTTCATTATAGTTTTCCTGGTCTAATAAATATTATGAATGAGTTTCCAACTCACCCAGATATAAGATTAACTTCAATTGCATGGGTTGAAAAAATATTTAATTATGCAGTTATTAAAGGGGATGCTTTATTTACTGCTATTACAATTGGGATAAGATCAGTTTTAGATTTCTTAGAATTATTGTTTGTTAAAACTCCATGGATAGTAATTATTACTACAATTGTAACTTTAACAGGATTATCAGCTGGACCTAGAGCTGCAATTTATTCAGCTGGATTTTTAAGCTATATGGGCTTTTTAGGTTTTTGGGTTAAAGCAATGACTACACTTGCTTTACTTGGAACAGCTGCAATTTTAAGTATTGCAATTGGTATACCTCTTGGAATTTTTTGTGCGAGACGTCAAAGATTTTATTCAATGATAAGACCGATAATGGATTTTATGCAAACAATGCCAGCTTTTGTATTTATGATTCCTGTAATTGCTTTTTTTGGAACTGGAAAGGTCGCAGCTGTAATCATCACTATGATCTTTGGAGGAACACCAGTTGTTAGATTGACTGTACTTGGTCTAAGAGGAGTTCCAGAAACTATTCGAGAAGCTGCTATAGCTTATGGTGCAAGCAAATGGTATTTACTTAGAAAAGTAGATCTTCCTTTGGCTACACCATCAATATTAGCAGGAGTTAACCAAACAGTAATGTTGAGCTTAGCTATGGTGGTTGTTGCATCTCTAATTGGCGCAAAAGGATTAGGTCAAGATGTATTGGAGGCTTTACAGTATGCAAATGTAGGCCAAGGTATCCTTGCAGGTGTAGCCATTCTATTTGTGGCATTGATTTTAGATCGAGTGGTTCAAGGTAAAAAAAGAGTATAGAATTTTAAAATATAACTTGCTTTTTAATAGTTTAGCCTTAAATACCCTTCATCCTGTCTAGGGATAATACACTTAACAACATCAATGAAAAAAAAGCAAAAAATTAAAGACGAATATTTTATTAGAGTAAAAAAGAGAATTTTAAGAGAAACTAAAGACTCTGACAAAAAATTTACAACTACTTTTAAAGAAATTAAAAAATATTTTAAGATTTTTAATAAATCTTTATTCAAAAATAAGCTAAATCCATTTAACGATATAAAGATAAAAAGAATATTTAAAGGCTCAGGTCAGTGTGTTGAGCATATATCTTATCGAAAAGGCACAAGTTTTTTTGTTCTAGAAATGATGCCAAAGTATAAAAATAAATCAGAATTTTTGAATACTTTATCTCATGAAATGGTTCATTTATGGCAGCAGACAATTATGAAAGATACTGGTAATCATAATAAGCTTTTCTTTAGTTTTAGATCTAAGTTCAAAAGATTAAATTTACATCTCAGCTATTAAATAATAATAAATCATTGTGGATTTTTTATTATTAGGTTTTTTTACAGGATTAAGTTTAATATTAGCTATAGGTGCTCAGAATATCTTTGTCATAGAACAAGGTTTAAAAAAACAACATGTATTTTTAGTTTGTTTAATTTGCTCAATATCAGATTTGATCCTAATATTTTTAGGAATATTTTTATTTCATTATTTTATTCAATATTTTAATTCAACTATAGAACTGATATTTAATATTTTATTAATAGTTTTTTTACTTCATTTTATTTATTCAAAAATAAAAACTTATAATTCCAGTATAAATTTTAATATTGAAACAAAAGATATCGCAAAATTTAATATTTTATTAAAAACTCTTGGTTTTACTTATCTAAACCCGCATGTTTATTCAGACACAGTATTTTTTCTTGGAAATTTTTCAAAAAACTTTTTAATAAATCAAAAAGTTTTATTTGGATTGGGAGCTTCTATTGCTTCTTTTTTATTCTTTTTTTTAATTGGATATTTGTCTAAATTTTTATCTAAATATGCTCAAAATCAAAAAATTTGGAAAGTAATAAATATATTTATTATTACTTTTATGAGTTTTTTAACCTTATATATTTTTTTAGAATTAATTTAAACGTTACAAGACATATCTTGACCACAGCATAATGGTGATTTTATTTTACCATGATCGTTAGGACATTTTGATATTTGCACTTCATTTCCGTCATCTAATTTAAGCATGTCATTAACTAAAGGTTCGTTGCATTTTCCACAAGTAGCATTAACTGACATACCACATTTTGAGCATTCGTAAGTATTCATAATAATTCCTTTTATGTTAGTTGCTTTAGTTGATAGAATATTACAATATTTTATTATTTATTGAATGAAATAATTAATTTATATGAGCAAAATCTATATAAATGACATAGGTCAAGGTTTCCCATTAGTATTAGTGCATGGTTATTTGGGTTCTTCAGGGATGTGGTGTCTTCAAAGAGATTATTTATCAAAATTTTTTAGAGTGATATCTCCAGCATTACCTGGTTTTGGAGAGAGTCATGAAGCACAATCCTTAGATTCAATTAATGACATGGCAAAGTTTGTAATTAACATTATTGATGAAAAAAAAATTAATAATTTTAATTTATTAGGTCACTCCATGGGTGGAATGATAGTTCAAGAAATAGCTAAATTAGCAGGGGATAGAATTAATAAATTAATCTGTTTTGCAACAGGCTCTATTGGTGAGATCCCAGGAAGGTTTGAACCTATAGATGAGACCAGAAGAAGACTCAAAGAGGAGGGTGCTGATATTTCATTTTCAAGAGTTCCTAAAAAATGGTTTGTAAAAGGAGATAAAGATAAAAATTATTACCTATGTGCCAATGCAGTTAAAAATGTTTCATCAAAAACTGCAGATAATGCACTTAAGGCTATGAAAAATTGGTCAGGCATAGATAATTTAAAAAATATAAAGAACAAAACACTAGTAGTCTGGGGAGATAAAGATACTTCCTATAATTTTGATCAAGTAGATACTATCAATAACAATATTACCAATAGTAGGCTGGAAATATTTAAAAATTGTGCTCACAATGTTCATTTAGAGCAACCTGAAAAATTTAATGAAATAATTAAAACTTTTTTAATTAGTATAAATTCCTAATTTGAATACCCATATTTTTTTAATCTCACATCACCAGTTCTAGCGTGTGCTTCCATTCCCTCATATCTAGAAATTCTTGCAGCTGCCGCACCAACCAATTCAGTAGATTCTTTTGTCATTCTTTGAAAGCTTAACGTTTTAACAAACTTACCTACAAATAAACCACCAGTATATCTTCCTGCTCCTTTTGTGGGTAAAATATGGTTAGTACCAGAACATTTATCACCATAAGCAACTGTAGTTTCTTCACCAATAAATAATGACCCATAATTTGTTAATCTATCATGGAACCATTGTAAGTTTTCAGTTTGAACCTCTAAATGTTCAGGTGCATACTCATCACTTATTTTAACCATTTCTTCATCAGTATCGCAAAGAACTACCTCACCATAATCTCTCCAAGCTGCATCAGCATTTGTTCTTGGAACCTCAGGGAGTTCAGCTATTAATTCAGGAACTCTTTTCATTACTTTTTCAGCAAGATCTTTACTTGTTGTATACAACCAACAAGGTGAATTATAACCATGTTCAGCTTGACCAACTAAGTCAACTGCAACTATTTCAGGGTCAGCTTTAGCATCAGCAATAATTCCAATTTCTGTAGGACCAGCAAATAAATCTATTCCAACCTTACCAAATAAAATTCTTTTAGCTTCTGCAACAAATTGATTACCAGGACCAACAATAATGTCAGCTGGCGGATTATTAAATAATCCATTAGTCATTGCAGCTATAGCTGGAACACCTCCTAAATTTAAGATTACATCAGCACCACATAAATCAGCAGTGTAAATAATTGTTGGATGAGCACCAACTCCTTCTTTTGGAGGACTACAAGCAATTACATTTTTAACACCTGCAACTTTTGCAGTTGTTACACTCATTACTGCAGATGCTATATGAGCATATCTTCCGCCAGGTACATAACAACCAGCAGTGTTTACTGGAATAAGTTTTTGTCCTGCAAACAAACCATCTGATAATTCTACCTCAAAATCTTGGCCGTAGTTTTTTAATTGTGCTTCAGCAAATTTTCTAACTCTGTCGTATGAAAATTGGACATCATCTTTAGTTTTTTGATCTAAAGTTTTTTTAATTTCTTCAATTCTTTCCTTGGAAACAATAATATCACCATCATATTTATCAAATTTTTTAGTAAGATCGATACAACCTTGCTCTTTTGTAGTTTCAATATCTTTTAAAAGATCTTGAACTATGCCGGTTGTTTTTGTGTCATCTGTTGATGATGTTTTAGGTGATTTTTTTAAATATTGTATTGCCATTGATTGTGTCCTTTATTTTAAGAAGTCTTTAATAAAGTAAATAGTGTTTTATTTCAATGTTTTAAAAATAAATTCTATAACCAATATTAACACTAACTACACATAATATAATTACTAGGAAATAAAGACTTATATAATCAAATGGTCTCATTTTAATACCTTGAATTAATCTAGAGCAACTACAGCTGCAGCAATAGATGCTAGTCTTGCCTGAGCTTCATCAGATCTACTTGTGATAACAACTGGAACTTTTCCACCAACGACAACTCCTGCTGCACAGGCACCCATAAAATAGATCATCATCTTTACTAATCCATTTCCCGTTTCAACACTAGGAACTAATAATACATCTGCTTCACCAGCAACTATGTTTTTAATTCCTTTTATAGCTGCAGATTTTTTTGAAATACTATTATCAAAAGCAAGTGGTCCAAAAACGTCAGCTTCTAAATTTTCATCTTTCGCTAATTTTGTGATTTCTGCAGCATCTAAAGAACTTGGAACACTTTCTAGAACCTCCTCAGTTGCTGATAAAACAGCTACTTTTGGTCTAGATATTCCTATTCTGTTTGAAAAATTAATTACATTTTTAAGAATATGCATCTTAGTTTTTACATTTGGCTGAACATTTAAAGCACCATCAGTAATGATTAAAGGTTTTCCCTCTTTTTCAACAGTCATATGCCAGATATGACTTAATCTAGTTTTACCTAATAAATTGTATTCTCGTTTTAAAACTTCTTTCATTAATACATCTGTATGAATGTGACCTTTAACAATTATCTTTACTTTACCTTTGCTAGCAAGTTTTGCTGCAATTTTTGCAGTATTATTTTCTACCGGCTCATCAATTATTTCATATTGAGAAATATCCCATTTTAAATCTTCTGCACATTTTAAAATTTCTTTTTTGTCTCCTATAAAAATAGGTTCAATTAAATTTTCTGCTACTGCATCTTGAACTGAAAGCATGGGTAAAGGTTTGCCAGCATTCACTACTGCAACTTTAACACCTTTCTTTTCATGAGCTTTATCTAACAGGTTATTCGGGCAAACTATTTCTTTATTTGAAAGCATAAACAATGATTATAATTAAATTTAAAAATGTATATAGTAGATTTTATTATTTTAGATATTAAATGATTAAAGAATTCAACGTTAATTTTACTGAAAAAGAAATATCTTTGGTTTATCATAAAGTAAAAGATTACCCTTGGGACTCTATAGCTGATTTAGAAAATTGGGATCATGGAACCAATAAAGGCTATTTAAAAGAATTATGTGATTATTGGATAACGGATTATGATTGGAATAAACACGAAACAGAAATAAATAAATTTTCAAATTTTACCACAAGTATAGATGGAGATGAAATTCATTTTATAAAAGAAAAAGGAAGTAGCCCAAATTCTGCTCCTTTACTGCTAATGCATGGATGGCCAGGATCTGTAGTTGAATTCTTAGATATTATAGAAAAACTTGCCCATCCTGAAAAATTTGGAGGAGATAAAAAAAACTCTTTTGATGTAATAGCTCCTTCATTACCTGGATTTGGTTTTTCTAGTAAGCCAAGTAAACCAATTGGTCCAAGAAAAATGGCTGAAATATTTAACAAACTCATGATCGAAAATCTTGGCTATAAAAATTACATTGCACAAGGTGGTGATTGGGGAGCAACTATTGCAAACTGGATTGGCTATGATCATTCCAAGTTTTGTAAAGCAATACATATAAATTGTCTTACTATGAGACATCCAGATGGCCCACAATCTACTGAAGAAAAAGAGTGGCAAACGAGATTTGATAAAGATCAAATTATGCAAGATGGATACAGAACACAACAAGCAACTAAACCTCAAACTTTAAGTTATGGAATGATGGATAGTCCTGTGGGAATAGCTGCCTGGATAATTGAAAAGATGCATTCATGGTCTGATTTGAAGGACAACAAAATTGAAAGTGTTTATTCAAAAGATAAATTATTAACAAATATTATGGTTTATATTTTAACTAAAACCTTTGATACAGCTACTTGGATTTATTATGGAAGAAGAGAAGAGGGGGGCAGGTTTTTTCCACAAAATTTTAAAAAGATAGAAATCCCAACAGCAGCAGCAATATTTCCTGCTGAAATGTCTGAATGGCCACCAAGATCTTATGTTGAGCGGATATTTAATATTAAACAATGGAGTGAAATGCCTTCTGGGGGTCACTTTGCAGCATTAGAAAAACCAGATCTACTAGTAAATGATATTAGAAAATTTTTAAGAAGTTTAAGATATGACCCATATGATGAAAGAGGCGGTCAATCTAATCGTTAAGAACTCTAATATCTTTTTCATTAAGATTTAAAAATACTTCTTCACCAACTTCAAAAACATCATTTGTATCATTTGAAATCACATATAATTTTCCTAACTTAGAGTTTAAAATATATTGATAACTGCTACCAACAAAAGAGGCATTTTTAATTGTTGCGTGTATACAATTATTGTTATTGTCTCTTTTAATTTTAATTTTTTCTGGCCTCAAAGCTAGAGTAACTTTGTCTTTTAAATCTTGATTATTTTCAATCTTTACACTCATTTCAGCTAATTTTAGTTCGTAGGTATTTGATTGTTTGTTAATTATTTCAGCAGAGACATCATTTGCATCACCAATAAAATTTGCAACAAACTTATTTTTTGGAAAGTTGTAAAGATCTTTTGGACTTCCTTGTTGAGCAATCACTGCTTTATTCATAACGATAACTTTATCTGATATTGCTAAAGCTTCTTCCTGATCATGGGTTACATAAATTGTTGTTACCCCAAGTTTTTGTTGAATTTCTCTTATATCTTCACGAACTTGTCTTCTAAGTTTTGCATCCAAATTTGAAAGAGGTTCATCAAATAATAATACTTTAGGTTTTAGTACAATTGCTCTTGCAACAGCCACTCTTTGTTGTTGTCCCCCAGATAATTCTGACGGCATACGGTTTTCATATCCATCTAAGTTTACTAATTTTAAAGTTTCTAATGCTTTTTCTGTATATTCTTCCTTATTTACGTTGATCATTTTTAATCCATAAGAAACATTTTCAATAACACTCATATGTGGAAATAAAGCATAAGATTGGAATACCATCGAAACATCCCTATCAGTTGCTGGCAATATGGTAACGTCTTCATTATCAACTAAAATTTTTCCACTTGTGGCTCTTTCGAGTCCTGCAATTATTCTTAATGATGTAGTTTTTCCACACCCAGATGGACCAAGTAAAGTAGTTAAAGTTCCAGCTTCAAAAATACAACTGACATTATCAACAGCTACAGTTTCATTAAATTTTTTTGTAATATTTTCAAATTTTACTTCAGCTTTTTTCATTATCCTAAGTTTCCTTGTAATATGCCTGCAGATTGATCTCTTCTTCCTAATTTACGTTTACCTATTATTAATTGCATAAGCAATATTGTAAATAACATAACAACTATTAGCGCAGACGAATATACTATTGCAAGACCAAAGTCGTTATTTTCTAATCTTCCTAAAATGTATGAAACAGCTAAGTCATAATTTGCACTTACAAGGAAGATAACAGCGCTAATTGCTGTCATTGCTCTTACAAAACTAAATACTAAAGATGCGGTGATTGCAGGCTTTAGCAATGGAAGAATTATGTTTCTAAATGTTTGAGAACTAGATGCATTTAAAGTTGATGATGCTTCATCTAAATGGGGATCAAGCTGGTTCATTGCAGCCATTCCCGCCCTTACCCCAACAGGCATATTTCTAAAAACAAAAGCAATTACTAGAATTATTCCAGTTCCTGTCAGCTCAAGAGGAGGAACATTAAAAGCAAAAACATAACTTACCCCAATAACACTTCCGGGGATTGCAAAGCTTAACATGGTACCAAATTCAAAAGCATTTTTACCCTTAAATTTATGTCTTGTAAGAAGATAGGCTGTTAAAATACCGATTGCAGCTGTTGGTAATGCAGAAATTATTGCTATCGCAAATGTTGTGTTAAATGAATTCCAAGCTGTACCAGTCCACAATAAGCCTCTTTCTTTAACCCAATCAATACTAAATGCTTCAATATAATGTTTAAAGGTGAAACTATGATCTACACCCCACATTTCAACAAAACCTCCAAACATAATCATCAAATAAATGATAAATGTCAGAAATGCCCATGGAAGTACAGTTGAATAAATTATCCATTTAGTTTTCTTTGGAAGCTCAGGATGCATACCACTATCGCCTTTACCAGAAATTGATATATAAGATTTTTTACCTAACCATTGATTTTGTAAATAAAATACTACGAGCACAACTGATAACAAAATCATTGCGAGTATCGCTGCTTTTGTTTCATCATATTGTGCACCAACAATTGCAAAAAATATTTCTGTAGATAAGACATCATATTCTGCCCCCAGTACTAATGGATTACCAAAGTCTGCTAAGCTTTCAATAAAGCCAATTAAAAATGCATTTGCTATACCTGGTCTCATTAATGGCAAAGTAACAGTTTTAAAAACTTGCCACTTAGAAGCTCTCAATGTTTGTGATGCTTCTTCCATTGATGGGCTAACACTTTCAACAACTCCGATCAAAATTAGAAATGCGATAGGGGTAAAGGCTAGTGTTTGAGCAAACCATATTCCTGGTAAACCATAAATCCATCTAGAAGGTTCAATATCAAAACCCCATTCTAAAAAAGTACTTACTGCACCTGATCTTCCAAATAAAATTATTATTGCCAGACCTATTACAAAAGGGGGAGTGATTATTGGTAATACAGATAATATTCTTATTGTTTTTTTAAACTTAAAACTAGTTCTCGCGATTAAAAGTGCAAAAGCTAATCCTAAAATTGTTGATGAGAATGCCGTAAGAGTTCCCATGGTAATTGTGTTCCAAAAAACACCACAAGCATAATCGCTATAAAGACAATCCAGTCCCCAAATTCCTTTATTTAATATTTTGTCTGAAAAATTACTTATTTCATAACCACCTTCAGTCCCTTTAAAAGCAACTGTAAACATTCTAAAAATTGGGAAGAATACAAAAGTTGAAACTAAGATGATGATACTTCCAATACTACCAACGATAAAATTATCACCATTTAGCCATCCCCTTGAAGATAAACCATGAGTTATATAAAAGATAAATGTACAACAGGTTAATACTGCACCAGATCCTACTCCAAACTGATTTTCTACATCACCAAATATTGATTGAAAAATTTCAAAATTCCATCCTCTAATACCAATTGAAAATCCTTGAAGAAAAAAATAGAAAAAACCAAATAATCCTGAATATAAAAAAATCTTTGAATATAGAGGGTTATTTTGACTTAATTTAAGTGTCGCTAAAGGAAAAAATAATGGAAATATTAAAGGTAAAAGCCAATATTTTTTGTTAAGAAAAACTTGAGGTATTACTGAACCATAATCTTCTAAAGAATATTCTTTAATCCAGTTAATTGAGAAAAACCCGTCACCCGTCACATACCATGGAAAGATTAGGAAACCCAATCCTCCTATGAGCATCCAACAGATAACGAGCCCTCTCATTAATTCCTAAATTATCTAGGAATTACAGATACATCGTTATCCCACTTGGATAACAGGCCTGCTCTAGTACTTTTATCTCCATAAACTTTAAAGTTATAATCAATCAAGTTTATAGTTGATAAATCTGGAGCATCGGGATCAGCTTGTGCTTTAGTATTAGAGGGCACTTGCAAAGATTTTCCTGAAGTGAAGACCATAGTTTGTATTGGTGGACTTAAAGCCCAGTCATAAAACTTTTTAGCTTCCTTCATATTTCTTGCACCTGCAATAATACTCATTGATCCAACTTCATAACCAGTTCCTTCTTCAGGAGAAACAGTGACAACAGGTAAACCTTTTTTAGTTTGTTTAACACCATCGTGTTGAAAACAAATACCTATTAAGTTTTCACCTCTTCCAGTTGCTTTAATTGGAGCAGAACCAGATTTAGTATATGTATTTACATTCAAATGAAGTGCTTTCATATAATCCCAACCTTTTTCTTCACCAAAAATCTGAATAATTGTTGCTAAAGTTGTGTAAGCAGTTCCAGATGAATTTGGATTAGCTATTTGGATTTCACCTTTATAAATAGGTTTAGTTAAATCCATCCATGATTTAGGAGCTGGTAAACCTTTTTTTGCTAAAAGTTCTTTATTGTATCCAAAGCCTAAAGCACCAACATAAATACCTACAGATTTATAGTTTGCATTTACTGCTTGATTTTGAGCTGCTGGTAATAAATCATTAAAATGTTTTGATTTATATTCTGCAGTCAGATTTTCTTGAGCAGCTGTAAGGTGTGGATCACCTGTTCCACCAAACCAAACATCTCCTTTTGGATTTGATGATTCAGCTTTTATTTTTGCAAATGTTTCACCACTACTTGCTCTTGTCATTGCAACTTTAGTGCCTGTTTCTTTTTCATAAGCTTGTTCAAGCATTTCACAAACATCAATTTCAACACTGCAATACAAAGTAAGTTTTGCAGCAGAAGCCTTGTTTGTTAATCCGAACAATGTAAATAAAAGAACCAAAGCAATTGAAGCGAGTTTCATTATATTTTTCATTACGTCCTCTCTCTTTAGTTATTATTATTAAATGTTATTATGAATTAGTTATATTTGTCACTAATTTTTTACTAGTTATAAAACAGTTACAATCATAGGTTTAATTCAGTTTGATATTTTTACTTTAAATCATATAGTCAACTTCAGATAACGATTAAAAAATGGAAATAGTAACTAAGATTGCACCAATTTGTTTGGCATTGATTATGCTAGGGCTAGGTCTTGGTCTTTCAGTTAAAGATTTCACAAGAATATTAAGAGTTCCTAAAGATTTTTTTGTTGGATTTTTTTCACAATTAGTAATTTTACCTATTGTTGCGTTAGGGATAGCTTTAATATTAAATTTACCAGCCCCAATCGCTGTTGGTTTAATGATAATTGCAGCAGCTCCAGGAGGAGTAACATCAAATGTATTAACAAAATTTGCTAATGGAGATGTTGCTTTATCTATCTCTTTAACTGCAATTGTTAGTTTAATAAGCATTGTATCTGTACCTTTTGTAGTAATTACATCTGCAGATATTTTAGGAGTTACTATATCAAGTAATATTTCAATGACTGGAATTGCTTTAAAAATGGCACTAGTTGTTACAGTACCAGTTGTTATTGGAATGATTATTAGAGGTTTGGCAGAAAATTTTATTTCATCAAAAATTAATATTATTAATAAAATAACAGGTTGGTTATTTATAATTGTCTTTGCTGCAATTTGGATTGAAGAAAAAGATAATATTTTAAATTATCTTGCTCAAGCAGGTTTAGCTGTTTTAATTTTAAATGTCGTAATGATGACGTTAGCTTATTTTATAGCTAAAAAATTTGTATCAGGAATTGCTCAACAAAAATGTATTGCATTAGAGTGTGGTTTACAAAATGGAACTCTAGCAGTCTTTGTTGCAACCTTAATGTTTGATGATATTGCCTACATTATACCAACTGCAGCTTATGCACTAATCATGTACATAACTGGTTTTATCTTTATCTATATTTTACGAAAATCTAATTAATTTATCTAAGATATCCTGGTATAAAATCATCATTTTTATCTTAATTAGAGTCAATAATTTTTATTTGATTAAAAACTCTGTAAGTAAAATTACTCAAGCTTAAAATATTTTTATCTTGTTGATCTTTGCTTATTTGAAGAGCCTTTCCTGATATATTTACTTCTAAAAGTTTTTTTTCATCAATAGAAAGAAAATTATTATCGATTAAGTGTTTTAATTTTCTAACTACTGTTGGCCTTGGGATACCAGTTATCTCTGAAATAGACATTGCGTTCACACCTCTATCTTTTATATTTGGGAATGAATTTTGAAATTGTTTTATATTAAGATCTTTTACCCTA
>JAOJAE010000014.1 GCA_028227525.1 Candidatus Pelagibacter sp.
TAGATTTTTTTATTACTTTCAATTCTACTCAAACTTTTTAATTCACTTGAGCTTAAAGTAATTTTTAAATGAAACTTACCCTCTTGATTTCCAGCATGATTTTTATGAAGAAATGATTTATCTTCAATATTTATACTGTCAATTCTAATTTGATCAGTTAGTTTTTTTTTTACAATTGCAATTAACTCATTTATATCCATAAATTGAACCTATTATACATCATGAAAAATATTTGCGACTGGAATAATTGTAACGAAATTGGTGACTATAGAGCCCCAGTAGAAAAGGATAATAGTAAGAAATATAGAATGCTTTGCTTAGAGCATGTTAAAGAATTTAATAAAAATTGGAATTATTTTTCAGGTATGAATGATGACCAAGTCTTAAATTTTTTAAAATCTGATATGATTTGGCATAAACCAACTCAAAGTTTTAGTTCTTCAGATAATTTCTTTAAAGTTCTTTGGAATAACACTTTAAGAGATGAATTAGATAAAGATAAAATTAACGGTGAATATGATCATATGCGTCAATTTAAATTTAATCACAAAGATATCAAAGCTTTTGGTATATTGGGAGTTTCTGTAGGATTAAAATGGAAAAAAGTTCAAGATAAGTTCAAAATGCTTGTCAAAAAATATCACCCCGATATAAATGCTGGAAACAAAAAATATGAAGAAAAACTTAAATTAATTACTTTAGCTTACACACAGCTTAAAAATACTTATAGAGAAAAAATTGACACCTAATCTTAATATTCAACCTGACATAAAGATTTCATTAAAACAAACTTTTGGAATCGACTCTGAAATGGAAGTTGACGCATTTTCAAAAAAAAATGAATATGTTCCTGAAATAGATAAAAGTTATAAATTTGATAGAGACACTACGATGGCAATAATATCTGGTTTTGCCCACAACAAAAGAGTTTTAGTTCAAGGTTATCATGGCACTGGAAAATCAACTCACATAGAGCAAATTGCAGCTAGATTAAATTGGCCATGTATTCGTGTAAATCTAGATAGTCATGTTAGTAGAATAGACTTGATAGGAAAAGATGCGATTGTTCTTAAAGATGGAAAACAAGTTACACAATTTAACGAAGGTATTTTGCCTTGGTCTATACAAAATCCAGTTGCTCTTGTTTTTGATGAGTATGATGCTGGTAGACCAGACGTAATGTTTGTAATTCAGAGAGTTTTAGAAGCTGAAGGTAACTTTACACTTCTTGATAAAAATAAAGTTATTAAACAAAATAAATTTTTTAGATTATTTGCAACATCAAATACTGTCGGGCTTGGTGATACGACAGGCCTTTATCATGGAACTCAACAAATAAATCAGGGCCAGATGGATAGATGGAACATTGTGACTACACTTAACTATCTTGGTCTTGAAAGAGAATTAGATATAGTTTTAGCAAAAAATAAAAATCTTAATAACGCAAAAGGTAAAGAGAAAGTTGCTAATATGATAAAAGTAGCCTCATTAACTAGAAAAGGATTTGTTGCAGGAGATATATCAACTGTAATGAGCCCTAGAACAGTAATGCATTGGGCAGAAAACTCAGAAATTTTTAAAGATACAGGTTATGCTTTTAGAGTAACTTTTCTAAATAAGTGTGACGAAATTGAAAAAAATACTATCGCAGAATATTATCAAAGATGTTTCGGTGAAGAGCTACCAGAGTCATTGATGAATATTCAAATTTAGATGAGCGATAAGATAACTGCCTTAAAAGAAAAATTTAGACTTGCATTAACTTCAACTGCAAAAGTAATTGCAGATGATTTTGATTTAGCTAACAAGCAATCTGAAAATGAAAAGAAACAAGAATTAAAATCAATTGAAATTGAAAATTTAACTAAACCAAGTGATTTTATTAAGTTACGTGCAGAGACTGATTCAGCTGCATTAAAAAAAAAATTTTCTAATGATGCTATTTATAAAAAAAATCTTCCATCGAATACTTCATCGAGATCACTCTATAATATAGCTGAAAAGATAAGATATGAATCATTGGGTGGTAAAATGCTTAAAGGAATTGAAAAAAATTTTCAAGAGAACTACTCAAATATTATAAATACTAAAAGGAAAGACCAATTAAAAACAAAAGAAGATGTGCCTGTAACTGAAGCATTTGAATTGTATATGCTTAGAAACTTTCATCAAATAAAATTAAATCCTTTAACAACTAAAATGTTAAATTTTTGGGAAAAAGACTTTGAACAATCAATAGAGAAACACAAAAGATTTTTAGAAGAAAATCTAGAAAATCAAGAAAACTATGGTTCAAGATTTTCTCAGATTTTAGAAGAAATGGATATTTTTCAAAGTGAAGAAGACGAAGAAAAAAAAGAGGAAAATCAAGATCAAGGACAAGATAATCCTTCAAACGATGATCAAGATAAAGACAAAGAAGACAATAAAGATGAAAATAATGACCAAGAAACACAAGCAAGTTTAGATGCTGATTATAATGTAGATGAATTTAATCTTGATGAACAACTTTCAGATACTGAGTCTGATGAACAAAGTTCAGAACAAATTGTTCAAAAAAATCTTGATGGTATTAATTTAGATTACAAAATTTTTACAACTCAATACGATGAAGTAACTAAAGCTGAAAAATTAGAAAATGCTGATGAAGCAGCAAAACTTCGAAGAACTTTAGACCAGCAACTAGTTGGGTTTCAAGATGTGATAACTAAACTTGCAAATAAACTACAAAGGCAATTACTTGCAAAACAGAACAGAGCATGGGATTTTGATTTAGAAGAAGGTTTACTTGATAGCTCAAAGTTGCCAAGAATTATTATGGACCCTTACAATTCTTTATCATTTAAAAAAGAAAAAGATTTAGATTTTAAAGACACAATTGTCACTTTGTTGATAGATAATTCTGGATCAATGAGAGGTAGACCTATTACGATTGCTGCAATATGTGCCGATATATTGTCTAGAACCTTAGAGAGATGTTCTGTCAAAGTAGAAATTTTAGGATTTACCACAAAAAATTGGAAAGGAGGACAAAGTAGAGAGCTTTGGAATAAAAACTCAAAACCTAAAACTCCAGGAAGATTAAATGATTTAAGACATATAATTTATAAAGGAGCTGACACTCACTGGAGACAAGCCAAAAATAATTTAGGTTTAATGCTGAAGGAAGGTTTACTTAAAGAGAATATTGACGGTGAAGCTATTTCTTGGGCCTACAATAGAATAAAGAAAAGAAAAGAAGAGAGAAAAATTATGATGGTCATTTCTGATGGTGCACCAGTAGATGACTCTACACTTTCAGTAAATTCAGGTGATTTTTTAGAAAAACATTTAAAGAAGATGGTTAAATTCATAGAAAACAAAACTGAAATTGAGGTTTTAGCAATTGGTATTGGTCATGATGTTTCAAGATATTATGATAAAGCAATCAAAATCACTGATGTGAATGAACTAGGAGACGTAATGATATCTCAATTAAGCTCTTTATTCGAAACTAAAAAAAAATTTCATTAAATATTAAATAAATCTTTATTATTCCATTTAATAATCACTTCTGCACCAGTTCTTGTTTTCGAGTTTCTACAATTGATTGAAGCAAAATTTTTTTCTAAAAGTGTTTTTCCAATAAACAAACCAAGTCCCAAGCCTGTTTTTGATTTATCAATAGGATCATTTGATCTTAAATATGGTTCCCCAATTTTTGACAAAACATCTTTTGGATATCCATTTCCATCATCTTCGATTGTAATTTCTGTAAACTCGCTGTCACTTTTTAAATTTATATAAATAGAGTTTTTAGAGAATTTATTGGCATTACCAATAAAGTTTCGTAAACCATAAACAATTTCTATTGATTTTGTTATCTTTTTTACATTTGAGAATTGATCAAAATTAAAAATAAATTTTTTTTTGCTAATCTCCTTAAATGATAAAATAATTTCGCTTAAATAATCCCTCATTGTAAGATCTTTATCTATAAATTCATCTTCCTCTACAGGATTTAATGTTAAACGTTTTAAAATTTCATTACATCTTTCTACCTGGCTAGACAATAACTCTATATCCTTTTTCACATCTTCTTGATCATGAAATTGTTTTTCCAGATCATGAGCGATAATCTTAATTGTAGACAAAGGCGTTCCAAGTGAATGGGCTGCAGCTGCGGCTTGACCACCTAAAGATAAAAGTTCATGTTCAGAAGCCATGACTTCTTCCATTTTTGATAATGCTTCTCTTCTTAATCTAGACTGTGTTCCAAATGACATGGCTAAATAATTTAAAAAGATTAAAGCAATAATCAATGCCGTCGGAATAGAATAATAATAATAATGATTATTATGAAGATCACTTTTAATAGGCATTGGTAAATCGTGATGATAAAAAGTCAAAAAAACTATCGTAATTGCTGTTAAGGCTACTAATAAAGTATTTGTTCTTAAACTTAAATTTGAAGAAGAAAAGATACTTGGAATTAATAAGAAAATTACAAATGGATTGGTAATACCTCCAGTTAAATAAAGTAAAACGCCCAATTGAAATATATCTATTACTAAAAAAATAAAAGCTGATCTATCTGATAATTGTGTTTTTTTATATATATAAATTAAAAATAAATTACTTAAAATGCCAAAAACAATAACTAAATTTGAAGTGAGAAAATCAAATTCAAAATTTAAAAAAAAATAAACAAAGTTAACTGAAATTAATTGACCAATAATACCAATCCATCTTAAGCTTATATAAGTTGATTTTTTAAAGAAGTGATATTTTGAAGTTTCAAAGAACTTCATTATTAGATATCAAGATTTTGTACATTTATTGCATTAGAAATTATAAAATCTTTTCTTAAAGCAACATCATTTCCCATTAAAGTATGTATTAAACTTTGATCTTTCTTGAGATCTTTAGAATACTGTACCTGTAATAGATTTCTTGTTTCTGGATCAAGTGTTGTACTCCATAACTCTTCTGGGTTCATCTCACCTAATCCTTTAAACCTTTGTATATTCATTTTTGATTTTTCTAAATCTAATTCTTTTATAAATTCTTTAGATCCTCTTTTTATTTTTTTTAATTCTTTATTATTATTAACGATATAATCTTCTAATTCTTTTTCATCTTTAATGTAAATTCCTTTTGACCCTTTATTGATTTTAAATAACGGAGGTTGAGCCAAATATACATGTCCGTTTTCAATTAATTTATTGAATGGTTTGTTATTAAAAAATGTTAATAGAAGTGCTCTAATGTGAGACCCATCTACATCAGCATCCGTCATAATAATAATTTTTCCATACCTAAGATCTTTTAAATCTATTTCTTGTACTTTTGGATCTAGTCCTAATGCATTAATCAAAGTAACTATTTCATTAGATGAAATCATTTTTGACAAAGCCTTTGTTCTTTGTTGCTCAGAGCTGTCGCCATTGCCATTCTTTTTAACTGCTAATTCTTCAACATACGTATTTAAAATTTTTCCTCTTAGAGGCAAAACAGCTTGATTAGATCTGTTTCTACCTTGTTTGGCTGAACCACCCGCTGAATCACCCTCTACAATAAACAATTCTGTACCTTCTTGCTTTCCTATTTGGCAATCTGCTAATTTTCCGGGAAGACCACTTAACTCTAACGCACCTTTTCTTCTCACATTTTCTCTAGCTTTTCTTGCTACATCTCTTGCCATTGCTGCTTGAATAACTTTTGCCAAAATTATTTTTGCAACTGATGGATTTTGATCAAACCATATCGACAGTTTTTCATTTACAACAGTTTCTACAATCATTCTTACTTCGGATGAAACTAACTTATCTTTTGTTTGCGATGAAAATTTTGGATCTGGAATTTTTGCAGATATCACACAAGTTAATCCCTCTTTAATATCGTCTCCTGATATTGCTAATTTATTTTTTTTAAGAAGATTGTGTTCATTTGCATATTTATTAATAACTCTTGTTAATGCACTTCTAAAACCTAATAAATGTGTTCCACCGTCTTTCTGGTAAATATTATTTGTATAAGGAAAAATATCTTCTGCATAACTTGCGTTCCATTTTAGTGAACATTCGAGCTCGATATTATCTTTTTTTCCTTCTATATAAATTGGTTTTTTAAATAAATCATTTCCATTTTTATTTTGTAGTTTTTCTCTTTTTTCATCTAGAAAATCTACAAACTCAAGTACACCACCATCAAATTTAAATTCAGTTACTTTTTCTTTTTTTAAACTAGCGTCTGTAAAAATAATTTTAATACCTTTGTTTAAGAAAGCCAACTCTCTCATTCTTTTAATAAGAATATTTGCACTAAATTTTATAGAAGAAAAAATTTCTTTTGATGGCAAAAATGTTATTTGAGTTCCAGTTTCTTTAGATTTTCCTGTAACTTTCAATGGTGCTTTTGCTTCACCATTTTTAAATTCTATAAAATGTTTCTTTCCATCTCTGTTTATCTCTAATTGTAAAGACTCAGACAGGGCATTAACAACAGAAACTCCAACTCCATGAAGTCCACCTGAAACTTTATATGAGTCATGATCAAACTTACCACCAGCATGAAGTTGTGTCATTATAACTTCTGCAGCTGATTTTTTTTCTCCTTTGTGCATATCAACAGGAATTCCTCTACCATCATCATTAACTGTAATGGTTCCCTCTGAATTAATTCTCACATTAATATTTTTACAATGACCTGCTAAAGCTTCATCTATAGAGTTATCAACAACTTCATAAACCATATGATGTAAGCCGGTTCCATCATCTGTATCTCCAATATACATTCCTGGTCTTTTTCTAACGGCTTCGAGACCTTTTAAAACTTTTATAGAGTCTGCTTGATATGTATTTTTATTTGTCATTTTTTAATTTTTTGGAAAAAAAAATTATAACATTTTTTAAAAAAAATGCTGATTTATCTTTGTTAAAATAAGTGAAAAAAAGCTAATTAGGCCAATAAATCAAGGCTTATTTAATGGCGGAGAGAATGGGATTCGAACCCATGAAAGGATTGCTCCTTTACACGCTTTCCAAGCGTGCGCCTTCAACCACTCGGCCACCTCTCCAATTTATTTTTCTTTTGAAATCTTGAGAACACCAATAAAAGCCTCTTGAGGAATTTCTACTCGTCCAAATTGTTTTGATCTAGCCTTACCTTTTTTTTGTTTTTCAAGAAGCTTTCTTTTTCTGTCTGTCGCTCCTCCACCATGAATTTTAGTTAAAACATCTTTTTTAAAACCTTTAATAGTTTCTCTTGCTATTATCTTGCCGCCAATTGCAGCTTGAACTGGTATCATAAAATTATGTCTTGGAATTAGATCTTTTAATTTTTCACAAACTTCTCTTCCTGTTCTTTGAGCAAAATCTTTATGGATCATCATCGCTAACGCATCAACTGGTTCTGCATTAACTAAAATTCCAAGTTTTACTAAATCACCTTCTCTATGTTCAATTATTTCATAATCAAAACTAGCATACCCACTAGTCATTGATTTTAAACGATCATTAAAATCAAAAACAACTTCATTTAAAGGCAATTCATAATTTATGACCGCTCTATTTCCAGAATAACTTAAATTAGTTTGTACTCCTCTTTTATCCTGGCACATTTTTATTATTGAACCCAAATATTCATCTGGAGTAATTATTGTTGCTTTTATCCATGGTTCTTCAATTAATTTAATCAATGTTGGATCAGGTAAACTTGATGGATTATGTAGATCAATCATATCTCCATTATTCATATGAACTTTGTATACAACTCCTGGAGTTGTTGTTAACAAGTTTACGTCAAATTCTCTTTCCAATCTTTCTGTGACAATTTCTAAATGAAGTAATCCTAAAAACCCACATCTAAACCCTAATCCCAAAGCTGAAGATGACTCAGGTTCAAATGAAAAACTTGCATCATTTAATTGTAATTTAGCTAAACCATCTTTTAATTTTTGATATTCAGAGCTATCTACTGGAAACAATCCACAAAAAACTACAGGTTTACTTGGTTTAAAACCTGGCAGTGCTTCTTTTAAAGGTTTGGCAGCATCACATATTGTGTCACCAACTTTTGTTTCTGATAAAACTTTTATTCCAGTTGTTATAAAACCTATTTCTCCAGCATTTAATTCATTAATATCTGTGGCTTTTGGAGTAAAAACACCTACTTTTTCAATAATATACTCTTGATTAGTAGACATCATTTTAATTTTCATATTTTTTGAAATTTTACCATCTATAACCCTTACAAGAATAACAACTCCTAAATATGTGTCGTACCAACTATCAACCAATAAACATTTTAAATCACCTAAACTCTCACCTTTGGGGCCAGGTAAAACTTTAATAATTTGCTCTAAAATATCTTCTATACCCTCACCTGTTTTTCCTGAACAAGGAATTGCTCCCTCTGTATCAATACCTATTACTTCCTCAATTTGTGTTTTTGTTCTATCTAAATCTGATGCTGGAAGATCTACTTTATTTAAAACTGGAACAATTTCATGATTAATATCAAGAGCCTGATAAACGTTTGCAAGAGTTTGAGCTTCTACTCCTTGCGTGCTATCAACAATTAAAATTGAACCCTCACAAGCATAAAGAGATCTACTTACTTCATAACTAAAATCTACATGTCCCGGGGTATCTATAATATTTAAAATATAATTTTTACCATCTTTTGCTTTATAATTAAGTTTTACTGTTTGAGCTTTAATTGTAATGCCTCTTTCACGCTCAATATCCATTGAGTCAAGAACTTGAGCTTTCATTTCTCTTTCAGTAAGTCCACCACAACTATGAATTATCCTATCTGCTATTGTGGATTTACCATGATCAATATGAGCAATAATCGCAAAATTTCTAATATTATCAATATTGCTCATTTGCTTTAAGAACGTATCTTAGCGCCAGTTTTACTTTCAACTGTTTTTATTATTAAATTATTTATGTTTTCTAGATCATTATCATTCAATGTCTTTTCAGTAGACTGTATGGTTACACTAATTGCTATTGATTTTTGATTTTCTGGAATATTTTCACCCTCATAAACATCAAAAACTTTAATATTACTAATTAATTTTTGATCTACGCTTGAAACAGCATTAATTAAATCCTGAGCTTTTACCTCTTTAGCAACTATAAATGCAAAGTCTCTCTCAGATTTTTGATAATCTGAGACTTCGAATTTAGTTTTTTGATCATTTAGTGTTTTTTTTGGTAACTTTAAATTATCTAGAAAAATTTCAAAACCTACCAAAGACTCTGTTTTAATATCTATCTTTTTTAAAATATTTGGATGTATTTCTCCAAAATAAGCTGCAACTTGATCTTTACCTCTATTTAAAAACAATCTACCTGACTTACCTGGATGGTAATAATTTGGAGTTTCACTATCTATAAAAAATTTATCTGCGTTGTAGCCTGCTTCAACTAAAGTTTGGACTACATCTCTTTTAACATCAAACAAATCAACATTTCTCTCTTTTTCAATCCATGACAATCTTGATTTTTTACCTGCTGACAAACCACAGACTACAGTATTTTGTTCACCTGGATTAGAACCAGTAAAAACAGGACCTATTTCAAATATTGATAAATCTTTGAAACCTCTGTCTAAATTCTTATTCATATACATTATTAAA
Source organism: Candidatus Pelagibacter sp. (assembly GCA_028227525.1). The sequence continues at coordinate 9,629 of JAOJAE010000014.1, forward strand.
TTTGAAAATATTGAGTTTCTCAACACTCCTAGCTCTGAACTTATTGGATTAACAATTTTAATTTCTTTATATTTGTCTTTAAAATGATCATTATAGTTTGAGTCAGTAAATGACCATGTTATAGCTTCTAAATAACCTTTTGAAGCAATTGCTCTTTGTAAGAAATGAAATAATTTTTGTGATTGAGTTAAAGTAGATTTAGTTCTTTCTTTAATTGGATCGATAATTTTAATCTTATCATAGCCAGTTATTCTAACTAACTCTTCAACAATATCTATTTCTTGTGAAATATCTGGTCTCCATGTTGGAATGGTTAATTTTAAATTATTTTTTTCTTTTTTAATTTTAAAACCAAGATCTTCTAAGATTTTAAACGTTTCTTTAATTGAAATTTTAAAACCAGTTATTTTTTCAAATAAATTAGGATCAAATTTAATAGTTTTAGTTTTGTTTATTTCAATTCTCTGAATATCAATTTTACTAATTTCTCCACCACAAATCTCTCTAATTAATAATGCTGCTTTATTTAAACCATCTTCAATGGATAATGGATCAATACCTCTTTCAAATCTAAACTTTGCATCTGTATCTAAGTTTAGTTTTTTTGATGTGCTTCTAATAGATCTGGGATCAAAATAAGCTGACTCTAATAAAATATTTTTAGTATCAAATTCTGTACCAGATCTTGTTCCTCCAATAATTCCACCTAATCCCAATACACCCTTGCCATCACTAATTACACACATTCCATCTTCTAATTTATAACTTTTATTATCTAGAGCTATGAATTCTTCACCCAATTTTGAATTTCTAACTACAATGCCTTTTTCAATTTTATCAGCATCATAAGCGTGCAATGGTCGATTTATATCAAGCATTACATAATTAGTAATATCGACTATTGCTGAAATTGGCTTTTGCCCTATTGAAACCAATTTATCTTTTAGCCATTTGGGACTTTCAGTATTTTTTACATTAGTAATTAAACAACTACCAAAAGAACTACATGCTTGATTTTTTTCTTTATTAATTTTTACCTTTAAAGTTTGCTTAGTATTCGACTTAATTTTTTTTTGTTTAAAATTTTTTAGTTTTCCAAAACCTGATGCAGCAAGATCTCTAGCTATTCCTCTAACACCTAGACAGTCTGACCTATTAGGTGTAATTGATAAATCTATAAGATTTGAATTTGATTTTGAAAAATAACTTTTTCCAATACTCTTTTCATATTTTTTTGATGATAATTCTGTAATTCCATCACTTTCATCCGATAAATTTAATTCAGATTCAGAACAAAGCATCCCATATGAAGTAACATCTCTAATCTTAGCAACAACTAACTTTACTTTATTTTTTGGAACTACCGCTCCAGGAGGAGCATATATTGTAATTAATCCCTCTCTTGCATTCGGTGCACCACATACAACTTTTTTTAATTCTTTTTCTCCAACATCAACATCACAAACTTTAAGCCGATCTGCATTTGGATGTTTTTCAGTCTTTATAATTTTTGCTACTTTGAATAAATCAAGACCTTCATACAAGTTTTCTACGCTTTCAACTTCCAGCCCAACATTCGTTAACTGTTCTAGAAGTTTTTCTTCATTTAATTTTGTATCTAAATGATCTTTTAACCAATCAAATGTGATTTTCATCGGCTCAAACCTCTATAATTTGTTGGTACATCCAAAGGATCAAAACCAAAATGATTTAACCATCTATAATCACAATCAAAGAAAGCTCTTAAGTCATTAATACCATATTTAAGCATTGCTAATCTATCAATCCCAATCCCAAACGCATACCCTTGATACTTTGACGGATCAACTTTAACATTTTTTAAAACATTAGGATGGACCATTCCACAACCTAAAATTTCAAGCCATTGGTCACCTTCTCCGATAACTATTTTTCCATCTTTAATTTCATAACCAATATCTACCTCCGCCGAAGGTTCAGTAAATGGAAAATGACTTGGCCTAAATCTCATTTTAATTTTTTCAACTTCAAAAAATTCTTTAATAAAATAATTTAAACAACCTTTTAAGTGACCCATGTTAATATTTTTGTCTATATGTAATCCTTCTACTTGATGAAACATTGGTGCATGTGTTTGATCACTATCGGATCTATAAGTTCTTCCAGGTGCAATGATCTTAAATGGAGGCTTGTCTTTCAACATAGTTCTAATTTGAACTGGCGATGTATGAGTTCTTAGTAAAATTTCTTTATTTTCATCAAGATAAAATGTGTCATGCATATCTCTCGCTGGATGATTGTCAGGAGTGTTTAAGGCAGTAAAATTGTTATATTCATTTTCAATATCTGGACCCTCCTCAACACTAAAACCTATTTCAGAAAAGATTGATGAAATTTCATCTATAGTTTGTGAAACAGGATGAATTTTACCTCTAATAAATGATCGTTCAGGAAGAGTTACATCAATTTTTTCTTTTTCTAATTTTTCATTTATTTTTTTTGATTCAATTTCATTAATTTTGTTAGTAATTAAATTTTGTAACTCATCCTTGATTTGATTTAGATCTGATGCAAATTTTTTTCTATCTACCTCTGCTATAGATCCAATATTTTTGAATTGAGTAGAAACCAAACCATTTTTCCCAAATAACTCTGTCTTGATTTGATTAATTTCTTCTAAACTTAAATTATTATTAAGTTTGGCTAAATAGTCATTTTTAATATTTTTTATGTCTGACATATTGATAGATTATTTCGTTAAGAAATAAAAACAATAGCGAAGATTAATTTAAAGCTGATTGAGCTTTTTGTACAATTGTTTTAAATGCCTCTGGGCTATCGTAAGCAATTTCAGCTAGAATTTTTCTATCAATTGTAATTCCACATTTTCCAAGACCATTGATAAATTTAGAATAAGTCAAACCTTCAGCTCTAACACCAGCATTAATTCTTTGTATCCATAGAGATTTGAAATCTCTTTTTTTATTTCTTCTATCTCTGTAAGCATACTGCATCGCCTTTTCCATAGCTTGCTTTGCAACTCTGATAGTATTTTTTCTTCTGCCCCATTGACCTTTGACAGCTTTTAAAACTTTTTTATGTTTTGCTTTGCTAGTTACGCCTCTTTTTACTCTTGCCATTATTAACCTCTTAAACTGTAAGGCATGTATGATTTAACAATTTTGCCATCTTGTTTTGACATAGTTGTTGTGCCTCTTAATTTTCTAATTTGAGAATTCGTTCTTTTAATCATACCATGTCTTTTACCAGCCTGGGCTGTCATTACTTTACCCGTTGCAGATATCTTAAATCTTTTTTTAGCTGAGCTTTTTGTTTTTAATTTTGGCATAATTCTGCGGTGTTATACAAAGATTGATATAAATTTACAACCTATATTAAGGCCTATAAAGGCTGAATTACCATGATCATTTGCTTACCATCAAACTTAGGGTGCAATTCTACCTTACCAATATCCTTCATGTCTTCTTTGATCTTATCCATCAATTCTTTTCCTAGGTGAGAGTGCTGTAGTTCACGACCTTTAAATCTAACGGTAAATTTTACTTTATCTCCCTTAGCTATAAATTTTTTTGCATTTTTAACCTTAAAATCATAATCATGGGTTTCTGTAACAGGTCTCATTTTAATTTCTTTTAGTAAAACAATTTTTTGTTTTTTCTTAGCAATATTTGCTTTCTTTTGGGCGTCATATTTAAACTTACCCATATCCATAATTTTACAAACAGGTGGGTTTGCGTTGGCAGCTATCTCTATTAAATCTAATCCTTGATTTTTTGCCATTGAAATTGCCTCATTAGTATTCATCACACCAAGGTTTTCACCATCACTTGCTATAACCTGTACATCAGGAGACGAGATTCTATTATTAGATCTAGGACCTCTGTCTTTTGTTCTTCTTTGAAAGTAATTTTGTTTAAAATCTGCCACTTAGTTTGAGGATGCTTTGTTTAAAGCAGAGAAAGTTTTTAAGAATAAATTTAAATCCATATTTTCTTGTTTGTTCGAGTCCAATCTTCTAATCGTTACAGAGTTAGAGTCAACTTCTTTTTTACCACAAATTAATAAAAGAGGTATTTTTGCTAATGAATGATCTCTTATTTTGTAATTTAAATTATGTTTTTTTAAATCAACGTTTGAACTTATGCCTGCTTGTTTAATTTTTTTTGACACTTCAATGGCATAATCATCAAATTCTTCTGATATTGGTATTACAACTGTTTGTAATGGAGAGATCCAAAAAGGAAATTTTCCAGCATAGTTTTCAATAAGAATTCCTATAAATCTTTCTAAAGATCCAAATAAAGCTCGATGAAGCATAACAGGTACTTTTTTAGTTCCATCTTTATCAACATAAGAAGCATCCAATCTTCCTGGTAAGTTTAAATCAACTTGTAAAGTTCCACACTGCCAATCTCTACCAATTGCATCTCTTAATACAAACTCGATTTTTGGGCCATAAAATGCACCCTCTCCTTTATTAATAGTATATTCTAACTTGGATGCTTTAACCGCTTCAAGTAAAGAAGCTTCAGCTTTATCCCAAACTTCATCTTCCCCAACTCTTACATCTGGTCTGTCAGCATATTTAAGAATTACATTTTCAAAACCTAAATCTTTATAAATATCCAAAATCAAATTAGTAACCTCTAAACATTCACTTGTAATTTGATCTTCGGAACAGAATATATGAGCGTCATCCTGTGTAAATGCTCTCACCCTTAATAGACCATGCAAAGCTCCTGATGGTTCATAACGATGTACTTTTCCAAATTCTGTAATTCGTAAAGGGAGATCTCTATAGCTTTTTAAACCTTGGTTAAATACTTGAATATGTCCAGGACAATTCATGGGTTTAATTGCAAATACTTTTTCATCTGGTGTTTCAGATGTGTACATATTTTCTCCATATTTTTCCCAATGACCAGATTTTTCCCACAATTGTCTATCTAATATCTCTGGCGTATTTACTTCTTTATATCCTGCTGCATCCTGTCTGCCTCTCATATAATTAATTAATTTTTGAAATAAAGCCCATCCTCTTTCATGCCAAAATACAGACCCTGGACTTTCTTCTCTAAAATGAAATAAATCCATTTCTTTTCCAAGTTTTCGATGATCTCTTTTTTCAGCTTCTTCAATTCTTTTTAAATATTCATCTAAATCTTTTTGGGTTGCCCAGCTTGTTCCATATATTCTTTGCAACATTTCATTGTTAGAGTCTCCTCTCCAATAGGCTCCTGAAACTTTAGTAAGTTTAAAAAATTTTCCAATTTTACCTGTTGAAGAAAGATGGGGCCCTCTACATAAGTCATGCCAATCACCATGAAAATAAATAGATACATCCTCATTTTCTGGAATTGCTTCAATCAATTCTGCTTTATAGGTTTCTCCTTTTTCTTTAAAATGTGAGATAGCTTTATTTCTTTCCCAAACTTCTCTTTTTGTAATTTCATTTCTATCTACAATTTCTTTCATCTTATTTTCAATTTGTTCCAAATCATCTTCAGTAAAAGGTTCTTTTCTAGCAAAATCATAATAAAAGCCATTTTCAATAACTGGACCAATTGTTACTTGTGTTCCAGGAAATAATTCTTGAACAGCCATAGCTAAAATATGAGCTGTATCATGTCTTATAGTTTCTAAGCCTTCAGGGTTTTTTGATGTAAAAATTTTAATTGAACAATCTTTTTCTATTAAAAAATCTAAATCTTTTAGATCGCCATCAATACTTATAACTATTGCTTGTTTAGCAAGTGACTTACTAATTTTTTCAGCTACATCTAGACCTGTAACTTTGTCTGGAAATGATAAATTATTTCCGTCGGGTAATGTAATTATAGGCATTTAATTTAATATTCTTTTATACTCTGAATAAGTAGAAAAGCACATTTTTTCAACATTAAATTTTTGAATTATGTTTTTTCTACCTTCTCTACCTATTGAATTTAATGACGCTTCATCCATAGAAAGTATTTTTAAAATTTTTTGGCTTAATGATTTCGCATTGTTAGACTCAAATAAAAAACCTGTTTTTTCATCTATTACTGTTTCATTAGAGCCACCAATATTACTTGCAATTATAGGCTTTTCCATTGATTGAGCTTCAACAGCAACTCTTCCAAAAGCCTCTGGCTCAATTGATGCTGACACCACTATATCTGAAACTTTGTAAGCTAAAGCCATATCTTTACAATGATCAATAAACTTTACCTGATTAATTAATCTATACTGCTCTGTAAGTCTGATAAGTTTTTTTTTATATAAATCTCTCCCTTGATCACTTCCAAGTATCACAGCATAAAAAGCTTCATACCCAAGTTCAATATTAACTAAATTAATTGCCTCTATAAAAACTTCTTGCCCTTTCCATCCTGTTAATCTTCCAGGTAAAAGAATTATTTTTTTATCTTTTTCTATTTCCCATTTTTTTAATAATTTTTTTTCATCACTATCTAACTTGGTAGTTGGATCAAAATAGTCAACGTTGATACCTCTAAAAATAACTAAAAGTTTTTTTTTAGCATTAAGATATTTAGTATAATTTTCTTTGATGTGAGAAAAAATAAAATTAGATCCCGCTATAATTAAATCAGACCTAACCATTACAGAATTATAAAATTTTTTAATTTTACTATTGAAATTATAAGTCCCATGAAAAGTAGTAACAAATTTTCTACCAGTAATTTTAGATGCTATCAAACAAGACCAAGCTGGCGCTCTACTTCTAGCATGTACAATTGAAATATTATTAATAAGTATGATGAAAATTAAAGCTAAAAAATTAATAAATATAATTAATGGATTTTTACTATGGACAGGAAGTTTTATTATTTTTACTTTTTTTTTGTCTATAAATTTAAGAAGCTCTCCTCCACTAGTTACAATATAAGATCCACAATTATTTTCAGGTAAATAATGAGCAATATCATAACAACCTGTCTCTGCTCCTCCGTAACCTAATTTTGGTATGACCTGTAAAACTTTTAAATTAGATGACATTTGATATGATTATATATTATTAGATTAAACATATAAACGATTATGACTGATTTCAAATATCTCAAAATCTCAAAAAGTAAGAAAATAAGATTTATTTGTAACATTTATAAAAACGCTCCATTTATTGTTTTTTTGCATGGCTTTATGTCTGATTTAGAAGGAAAAAAACCAAATGCTTTTTTAAAATTTGCTAAACAAAATAAACTAAGTTTTTTAGCACTAGAATATACAGGACATGGAAAATCATCAGGAAAATTTACTAATGGCAATATTACAAAATGGAGTAATGAAACATCGGTTCTTATTAAAAAATTTGTTAAACAAAATGACTTTATTATTGTTGGCTCAAGTATGGGTGCGTGGTTAGCACTTAAACAGTTTCAGCAATTTAAAAGTCAAATAAAGGGATTTTTGGGAATTGGATCTGCGCCTGAATTTTTAGAAAATTTGATGTGGAAAAAATTTACAAAAAAAATGAAATCTGAAACTATTCAAAAAGGAATTCTACAATTAAAACATGGCAACTATGAATATCCAATCACTCTCCAGTTAATAAAAGATGGTAGGAAAAATAAGGTTTTAAACAAAAAAATTAAATCTAAAATAAATATCACTATGGTACATGGACAAAAAGATGAGGTTGTGCCCGTTTCTTATTCAAGAAAAGTTTTGAAAATTTTTCTAAATGCCAAAAAAAAATTAGTAATTGTTAAAGATGGAGACCACAGTTTATCAAGTCAAAAATGGCTTAAAATAATAATAAAAGAACTTAAATTGATTATTTAGCCAACTTCTTTAATAACTGGTTTGTGACTAATTGGATTACTTAATTTATCTAACATTTCTTTCGGACAAACTTGAACAAAATTCTTTAACTCTTCATCATAATTTTCAATTAACAATTTTGATAAATTAGATCCTGTTTCTTCAAAATGTTCTTTGATTAAACCTTTAAGATATGTTTTCCAGTAATCTGTTTCTACATTTTGCCATACAACAGATTCGTTGTTTACTTTTTTTTCAAATTCTGATGATTTATCATAAATAAATGCCATTCCCCCTGTCATACCCGCTGCAAAATTATCGCCTACATCACCTAAGATTACCACTGTTCCTCCTGTCATATATTCACAACCGTTAGAGTCACATCCTTCAATTACGGTAGTTGCTCCAGAGTTTCGAACCGCAAATCTTTCTCCCGCTTGTCCAGCTGCAAATAATTTTCCTGATGTAGCACCATATAAAACTGTATTTCCTATAATGGTGTTTTCATTTGAAATTAAATTGCTTTCATCAGACAATTTGATTGAGATTGTAGCACCTGATAACCCCTTACCTACATAATCATTAGCATCTCCTTTAAGAACAAGTTTTAAGCCTTTTGCTGAAAAGGCACCAAATGACTGTCCTGCTGATCCTTTGAAATTTAATACTAAAAAGTTTTCATTAAGTTTTTCATATCCATATCTATTATATAGATGATGAGATATTCTTGTTCCAACAGCTCTATTTGTATTTTTAATCTCATATTCTTTTTCTATTTTTTCAGAACTATCTAAAGCTTTCTCAATTTCTGGCCAAATTTTTTGATCAAGTGTATCTGGTACATGATTTATTTCCTGGTTTTCACAATATCTTTTATTATTACCATTATCTGCCTGTACAAAAAGTGGGTTCAAATCTAAATCATCAAGATTCGGAGAGGCTTTACTAACCTGCATTAAAAGATCTGTCCTTCCAATAATTTCATTTAATGATTTAAAACCTATTTTTGCTAAAATTTCTCTTACTTCGGATGCAATAAATGTAAATAAATTTACTACTTTGTCAGGAGTCCCTGTAAATTTTTCTCTAAGTTTTTCATCTTGAGTGCAAACACCAACTGGACATGTGTTTGAATGACATTGTCTAACCATGATACAACCCATCGCAACTAAAGCGGTTGTTGCTACTCCGTATTCTTCAGCTCCCATCATTGCTGCAATAACAACATCTCTTCCTGTTTTAATTCCACCATCGGTTCTTAAAGTAACTTTGTGTCTTAAATTATTTAAAGTTAAAACCTGATTGGCTTCTGTCAAACCCATTTCCCAAGGAATTCCCACATACTTAACACTAGTTTGTGGTGTTGCACCAGTACCACCATTGTGTCCCGATATTAATATGATGTCTGCTTTCGCTTTGGCTACTCCAGCTGCAATTGTTCCTACACCTGATGAAGCAACAAGCTTAACTCCAATTCTCGCTTTAGGGTTTATTTGTTTTAAATCATAAATAAGTTGGGCAAGATCTTCTATAGAATAAATATCGTGATGTGGTGGGGGAGAAATCAATGTAACTCCAGGTGTTGAGTGTCTTAGTTTTGCAATTTCCTCTGTAACTTTAAAACCTGGTAATTGCCCACCTTCTCCAGGTTTAGCTCCTTGAGCTATTTTAATTTCAATTTCATTACAATTGTTTAGATAATTAACTGTAACACCAAATCTTGCTGATGCTATTTGTTTTACTCTAGAGTTTGCACTATCTCCATTTTCTAAAACTTTAAACCTGCTCTCATCTTCTCCACCTTCACCACTACAAGATGCACCTTTAATTCTATTCATTCCAGTAGCAAGAGTTTCATGAGCCTCTTTTGAAAGAGCTCCATGTGACATGCTTCCACTGCCAAATCTCTTGAGTATATTTTGTATTGGCTCAACCTCTGAAATTTCTATTGGTCCTTTCAATTTTTTTGATCTAAAATCAATTAAATCTCTCAAATTAATTGGTGGTAAGTTATATATTCCTTCTGCATATTTCTTGTAAGCTTCATAAGAATTAGATCCTACAGCACTTTGTAATAAATGAATTAACTTACCTTGATATTGGTGTGTTTCTCCATTTTTACGGTATCTATATATTCCACCTATTGGTAAAATTGTTTCAGAACTATCAAATGCTTCCTTATGAATTGATCTGATTTTTTTTTCTAATCCTGTTAATCCAATTCCAGATATTTTTGATACAACGCCTGGAAAATAGTCAGCAACAATTGTTCTGCTTAAACCAACAGTTTCAAAATTACATCCTCCTCTATAAGAGCTCAAAACAGAAATTCCCATTTTAGACATAATTTTTAATAGACCAGCATTCACTGATTTAATATATCTCTCCACACATTCATCAAAACTAAATTTTCCAAAAAGTTTTTTTTCATGTCTTTGATATAAACTATCAAATGCAAGATAAGGATTTACTGTTGTTGCTCCTACACCAATCATGGTCGCAAATGAGTGTGTATCTAAAGCTTCTCCAGATTGAACGTTTATAGAGACATATCCTCTTAATTTTTTTTCTATCAAAAATGAATTGATTGCACCAACACACAAAAGCATAGGAATTGGCAAATTAGTTTCTGATAATTCTTTATCACTTAAAATTAATTGGGTAATACCTTGCCTCACGGCAATTTCTGCATCTTTTTGAATTTTTTTTAATGACTGAAACAAACTTTGGTCTTTTGAAAAAGTACAATCTATAACTAATGAATTTTTGCCAAAAAAATTAATAAATTTATCAAATTGAGAATTTGATAAAATAGGGCTATTTAAAACGTATATATTTTGTTTGGTTAAATTATCAAAATCTAAGATGTTGCCCAAATTTCCAAATCTTGTTTTTAAACTCATAACCTTATTTTCTCTTAAGGAGTCGATTGGTGGATTTGTTACTTGACTAAAATTTTGTCTGAAAAAATGATATAGAGGTCTATATTTATCAGACAATACTGCAAGAGGTGTATCATCTCCCATAGAGCCTATCGCTTCTTTTGCATCTTCAGCCATTGGGTGCAAAATTAGCTCTAAATCTTCCAGACTCATTCCAAATGTGTATTGTCTTCGTCTTAAGTCATCTCCAGAAAATGTATTTTTTTCCGCAGAAATAGTAATTTTTTCGTCTAAATCAATAATTTGAGAATTAAAGTGTTTATATTCCTTTGCTAAATAATCTTTAATTTTACTATTGGTAAATACTTTTCCTTTTTCAATTCTAACCCCTATTATTTCTCCTGGACCCAATCTTCCTTTTGTTAAAATTTTCTTCTCATTTAGTTCGATCATGCCTGTTTCAGAACCTGCAAATAATAAATTATCTTTAGTAATTGCATACCTTAATGGTCTTAATCCATTTCTATCATTTGCAGCAATTACCCACTCATTATCTGTTCCAGCTATAGCCGCAGGTCCATCCCAAGGTTCCATCGTACTATTCAAAAAATTAAATAATTGTTGGTGATCTTTAGATAGAGTTTTATTCTTTTTAGACCAAGCATCAGGCACTAACATTAATTTTGCTAGTGGCGCTGGCTGACCTGAGATATTTAATAATTCAAAAACATTATCTAAAGCTGCAGAGTCAGATGCACCTTGTTGAATTACTGGTTTTAAATTTTCCATGTTATCAAAAAGAGGACTATTCATTTCTTGCTCATGAACTTTCATCCAATTTTTATTTCCTCTATATGTATTAATTTCTCCATTATGAGCAATCGCTCTAAATGGTTGAGCTAAATTCCAGCTTGGTGCTGTATTGGTAGAAAATCTTTGATGAAAAATTGCATATCTTGAGACAAATCTTTCGTCCTTTAAATCTAAGAAAAAATCTGAGATAGCTTCTGCTAAAAACATTCCCTTATAGATAATTGATTTTGAGCTAAGTGAACAAATATAAAAATTATTCAAAGAAACTTGAAAAGCTTTGTTTTCTATTATTCTTCTTGTTTCATATATTTTTCTCTCAAGATCTTTGTTAAGTAATTCTGGGTTATTAGATTTAAATAGTACTTGAATAATTTCAGGCATTGTTTGAAATGCTTTTTCACCTAAAACTTTTGGATTAACTGGAACTTGTCTCCAGCCATATATGCTAAAATCATTTTTTGTTAATTCGCTCTCAACTATTGTTTTGCAGCTTTCTTGTGCTGCGTAATCATTTCTTGGTAAAAAAATCATTCCAACACATATTTCTGAATTATCGTAGGAATGACCAGTGACTTCTATTTTTTCTATAAAAAAATCCTTTGGTATCTCTACATGTATACCTGCACCATCACCTGTCTTTCCATCAGCGTCAACCGCTCCTCTATGCCAAACAGCTTTTAAAGCTTCAATTCCATACTCAACAACTTTACGAGACTTCTTCCCTTCGGTAGATGCAATTAAACCAACACCACAAGCATCGTGTTCCATCTCTTCAGAATAGACATGGTTTTTTTTTAGTATTTCAAGATTTTTTTTATAATTTTCCATTAAGCTACTCTTGGCTGTTTTAAACGCTTATTTTCTATATGCTTTTTAATTGAAGTGGCAGCATCTCTTCCATCTTTAATTGCCCAAACAACTAAAGATGCTCCTCTAATTATGTCACCTGCCGCAAAAACTCCACTCAAATTTGTTTCCATTGTATCAAAATCAGTTTTTATAGTTCCCCATTTTGTCACTTGTAATTCATTTGCGTCAAACAAGGTTGGTAAATCTTCAGGATCGAAACCCAGTGCTTTAATGACCATATCTGTTTTTACTTCAAAGCTTGCGTTTTCTTGAATCTCTGGTTTTCTTCTACCACTTTCATCAGGCTCACCTAATTTTATTTGATCTACAATTAATTTTTCAACTTTATTTGTTCCTTTGAATTCTTTGGGACTTGATAACCAAACAAACTCTACACCTTCTTCTTCAGCGTTAGCTACCTCTCTTGCTGATCCAGGCATATTCTCTTTATCTCTTCTGTATAAGCACTTAACAGATTTTGCTTTTTGTCTTATTGATGTTCTTACACAGTCCATCGCTGTATCTCCACCACCAATAACAACAATATCTTTTCCTTCTGCATTCAAAATTCCCTTATCAAATAATTCTACCTTGTCCCCTAATCCTTTTTTATTTGACGCTGTTAGAAAATCCATTGCTGGAAAAATATTATTTAAATCGTTTCCTGGAAGCTCAATCTCCCTAGCTTTATAAACTCCTGTTGCAATTAAAATTGCATCATGTTTTTTTCTTAATTGTTCTAAACTTGCATCTTTTCCAACTTCAAAATTTTGTATAAATTCAATCCCCCCATCTTTTAAAAGCTTCGTTCTTCTCTCAACAACTTCTTTCTCAAGTTTAAAATTTGGAATACCGTAAATCAGTAATCCTCCAGCCCTATCATATCTGTCATAAACTGTAATTTTATATCCACTTTTTCTCAATTCTTCAGCAGCAGCTAGTCCAGCTGGACCTGCACCAATTATTCCAATACTTTCATTTTTTTCATTAGAAATATTTATAGGTTTTACCCAACCTTGTTCCCATGCATTATCAGTAATATATTTTTCTATTGAGCCGATTGTAACTGTTCCATGTCCAGATTGTTCAATAACACAATTTCCTTCGCACAATCTGTCTTGTGGACATATTCTTCCACAAACTTCTGGCATATTATTTGTGCTTTGAGATAATTCATAAGCCTCCTTAAGTCTTCCTTCTGCTGTTAGTTTTAGCCAATCTGGAATATTATTGCTTAATGGGCAGTGAACTTGACAAAAAGGAACACCACACTGAGAACATCTACTAGATTGCTCCTTTGCCTTTTCATTAATAAATTCGTTATAAATCTCATTGAAGTCTTTTTTTCTGACATCTGTCTCTCTTTTAGGTGGAGTTTGTTGACCTATTTTTACAAACTTTAGCATTTTATTAGTCATATTTTTTTATAAGTTAAGGCAAATTATATATTGTTTTTATTAAATAAAGCCAAAAATAGGTCAGTTACTATGACCTTATTAAGCCATATAAGTTTGAAAATTATAGGATTTCTAATAATTGCATAGCTAATATGCTTAAATCGAATTGTTTTAAATGAATATTTTTTAAGCTAGGTAGATAAAATGCTACAGAACATTATAGAAGTTTTAATA